>DASUNL010000419.1:0-2484 GCA_036277175.1 Pyrinomonadaceae bacterium
TCGGACGCTACGGCGTCCCCGCGTCGCGCGTCCGACTCATCTGCCCGCACGCCGCCGCGGAACCTCCGCCCGACGTCGAGTTGCCGCGCGTCTTGCGTGAGTTCTTCGACGCGCACGAGCAGGTGCTCACGACCGTCGGGCTGCTCGAAGAGCACTACGACCTCGCGCTCCAAATCGACGCGCTCGCGCGCGTGCGCGAACGCTTCCCCGGCGCGGGGCTGGTCATCATCGGCTCTGGAAGTATCGAAGGTGAGTTGCGGAGGCTCATCGAGTCGAAGCCTTACGCGCGAAACGTCCTTTTGTGCGGCGACGTGGAGCACGCCGAGACGTTGCGCGCGATAAGCGAAAGCGACCTCTTCCTGCGCACGACCTTTTACGACGGCGACTCAATCTCGGTGCGCGAGGCTCTGCACCTCGGCGTCCCCGTCATCGCCACGCGCACGGAGCTGCGCCCCGAGGGCGTCCAACTCATTCCGGTCGGCGACGGTGCGGCCCTCGCAGAAGCGGTCAACGCTCATCTGTCAGGCGGTGTCGAGCGGGACGCGCGCGAGGGCGCGGGCGCGCGCGGCGCGGCGTCGGCGGGCGCGGACGAGGGCGTCGCGGCCGTCCTAGAGCTTTACGAGGAGCTTCTGGGCGAGGGTCGAGGGTGAGTCGCGCGGCGCGCGTCGCGTGGAAATGCGGGCGCGTTCGGCGTTTAAGGAGAGACTGCGCCCGGCCGTTTTTTGTTGCCGCGCGCGGGGGCGCTGCGTTAAGCTAAAAGACGGCGTGGCGGACAAAAGGGCCGCCGACCCGAGCGCCTGTAACCTTCCGAGCGAAGAGTTTCCGACTTTTAGACCTCGAACCCCGAGCCTTTTTCACCGACGATGAAGACCCCGACCGCCCCCGCGCCCGCCGGCCGCGAACAGCTCGTCAAACCGCTCATCCTCGCGGGCGCGATTCTGTTCGCCTACTGGGGCGTGCTCGCGCGCCTCGGGCGCTTCTGGTGGGAGGACGACAACTACTCGCACGGCCTGCTCATCCCCTTCATCATCGGCTACATCCTCTGGACGAAGCGCGACGAGATAGTGAACGCGCCGAAGCGGCCCGCGACCTTGCTCGGCGGTCTGATGATTATTGCCGCGCTCCTCGCCCTCTGGGTCGGGACGGCGGGCGCGGAGCAGTTCACGCAGCGCATGTCGCTCGTCCTGCTGCTCGCGGGCGCGGCCGTCTACTTCTGGGGCGTGCGACTTCTCAAGTTCGTGGCCGTGCCGCTCGCGCTCCTCGTGCTCGCCATCCCCATCCCGTCGATTCTTTTTAACAAGGTCGCCTTCCCGCTTCAGCTCTTCGCGTCGCGCTGCGCCGTGTGGGCGATGCGGCAGTTCGACATCCCGGTGCTTCGCGACGGCAACATCATCGAGCTTCTGCCGCTCGGGTCGGCGACGACGAAGAAGCTCGAAGTCGTCGAGGCGTGCAGCGGCATAAGAAGTTTGATGACGCTCGTCACGCTGGCCGTCGTCTTCGCCTACTTCACGACGCCGGATGACAAAGAGACGCCGGGCGGCGGCGACTATTCTTCGCGTCCCTTCTACAAGCGATACTCTTTCTGGCGCGCGGCGCTCATCGTCGGCGCGGCCGTGCCCATCGCCATCATCACCAACGCCGGGCGCGTGAGCGGGACGGGCATCCTTGCGCGCTACTACGGGACGGAGGTGGCCGACGGCTTCTTCCACTCCTTCTCCGGCTGGGTCGTCTACATCGTCGCCTTCCTCCTGCTCTTCGCCTTCGGCTGGCTCATCGACCGCTTCAACCCGAATCGCGGCGGACGCGGCGGCGCGGGGCGCGGCGGCGCACAGGCGACGGCGAAAGACTCGACCGTCGAGGCTTCGGCGGCGAAGGATGAGAGCCATGCTGACGGAGAACTCCCGGTCGGCGCGTCGGCGCGGCCCGCGATGTCGGTCGGCCGCACGGACGCGGGGCTGAGTTAATCGAAACGAGAGCGCGCTGATTGTGCCCCCCACAAGCCGCGCCATTGAACTCGTTTGAGAGAAGCGAAATGAGAGCCGGACAAAAACGTTTCTGGGTCGTCGTCGCGCTCATCATCGCGGGCGGCGCGCTCGTCAACTTCTGGGAGATGGCGGGCGAGGCGCGCATCGAGCGGCGCGCGCTGCGAGAGTTCCCGTCGGAGTTGGGCGGGTGGCGACAGCTACGCGCCGACGCGAAGTTCGACGCGGCGACCGAGGCCGTGCTCGGCGCGGACGATTACGTCCTGCGCGACTACGGGCAAGCGGGCGCGCTCGCCTCGCTCTACGTCGGCTACTACGCGACGCAGCGCACCGGCGCGACCTATCACAGCCCGCTCAACTGCATGCCCGGCACAGGCTGGACTCTGAGCGCGCCTTCGACCGTGACCGTCCGCCCCGCGGACGGCTCGGCGGCCTTCGAGGCCAACCGCTACGTTGTGCAGAACGCGAGCGAGAAGTATCTTCTCGTCTACTGGTATCAGGG
>DASUNL010000420.1:0-7623 GCA_036277175.1 Pyrinomonadaceae bacterium
CAGCACGTTTGCCACGTCCGTCAGGCTTCCGTAGAATCGCCAGCCGATGATGTTGCCCCCGTCGGCGGGCGGCAAAATCTGCGCGGCCGAAACCCCGACGCCCGTCGCGAAGACGACCGCGGCGGCCAAGAGCTCGCGCCACTTGGCTTTGAGCAACGCGCGCCCGTCGCCGCGCGCGCGCCAGAGTTCGTAGGCGAGCATCACGGCGAAGGCGAGCGCAATCATCAGCCCGTAGGCGCTCGTGTTGGCGAGGAGCGCGAGCATGAGCGAGAGCACGAAGTAGTTCTTCTCGGACGCGGACGCGCGGTAGGCGGCGCAGAAGGCGAAGAGGCAGAGGACGCCGAGCGCGTAGTTACGGCTGATGGCCGCGTACTCGTAGAGCGGGAAGTAGCCGAAGGCGAAGAGAGTTTTTTGCAGGCGCGTGAACGGCGCGCGGCGCGCGAAGATGAGGACGGACGCGGTCGCCACCGAGACGTGCAGGAGCTTCATCGCCAGAGGGTCTGAGGTCACGCGGCTCGCGGCGTAAAGGAGCAAGTACCAGAGCGGCGGGTGGCCGTCGTAGCGCATGTTCCAGACGAGTTCGGCGAACGTTCCGCTCCCCGAGGCGATGAGCCACGCCTGCAACTCGTCGCGCCACATCTCGTGGCGGAGCGCAGTGAAGAGCGCGACCGACGCGAAGGCGGCCGTCAGCGCGAAGGCGAACGCCCACGTCTCGACGCGGTCTCTTACGTGTTCGTGTGTGGCGGCGGATACGGGTTCGGGCATCGCGGGGATTCGGGTCTTTCAGGGCCGTCCGAGTAGAACGAGCGCCCTATTATGCACGAAAAATGCACCTGAGTTCACACTTCTTGGGCGTCGGCGCGGGCGCGTCGTGGCTCTTCGCGCCCGACGCGCTCACGCTCTTCAACTTCGCTGCCCTCGCGCTCTTCATACTCCTCTCGCTCGCCGCCCCGCGCCCGTGGGTTCGATTCGTCGATAAGTGCTGGCGCGCGCTCGGCCGCCTCGCGAGTCGCAAGGTGCTCTCGCTCGTCGCGGTCTTCCTCTTCGTCGTCTGTTTGCGAGTGGCGCTACTGCCCGTCTTGCCCGCGCCCGACCCGGCCGTCCACGACGAGTTCAGTTACCTGCTCGCGGCCGACACGTTCGCGCGCGGCCGACTCACCAACCCGCCGCACCCGATGTGGCAACACTTCGAGAGCTTCCACATCATCCAGCAACCGACCTACGCCTCGATGTACCCGCCCGCGCAGGGGCTTCTGCTCGCGCTGGGGAAACTCCTGACGGGGCGTTTCTGGATGGGCGCATTCTTGGGCGCGGCGCTCATGTGCGCGTCGCTCGTCTGGATGCTGCGCGGCTACATGCCCGCGCGCTGGGCTTTGGTGGGCGGGCTGCTGATGGCGCTCCGTTTGGGTCTGACGGGCTACTGGGTCAACAGCTTTTGGGGCGGCGCGGTGGCGGCGACGGCCGGCGCGCTCCTACTCGGCGCGCTGCCGCGCATCAAGCGTCACGCGCGCACGCGCGATGCGCTCGCGCTCGCTTCAGGCGTCGCACTTCTCGCGGCGAGTCGCCCATACGAGGGCTTCGTGCTGTGCGTCGCGGCCGCGCTCGCGCTCGCCGTCTGGTTGTTCGCGAGAAGGAGGCCGACGCTCGGCGTCGTCCTAAAGCGCGTCGTCGTTCCCGCGTCGCTCGTGCTCGCGGCGGCCGCGTGCGCGTTGCTCTTTTATTTCTGGCGCGTGACGGGCGACCCCGTCCGGATGCCCTATCAGGTGAACCGCGAGACTTACGCCGTCGCCAAACATTTCCCTTGGCAGGAGCCGCGCGCCGAGCCCGTCTATCGCAACGTCGAGATGCGCACCTTTTATCTACAGTGGGAGGCCGACGCATACAAGGGCGCGCGGCGCGGCTTCGCGCGCTCGGCCGTCGTCTACGTCGCGCGCAGCGCGTGGCGCGTCGCGGACGCGGCGGGCGGCTACCTGCTCGGCCCCCTGCTCGTGTGGCCGCTCCTGTTTCTGCCGCTCGTCGTGCTGCGCGACCGGCGCGCGCGCTTCCTCGCCTTCGCGTGCGCGTTGACGCTCACGGGCCTCGCGCTCGAAGTCTGGTTCAGCCTCCATTACGCCGCGCCGATGACGGCCGCGCTCTACGGACTTTCCGTGCAGGGCTTGCGACACCTGCACGCGCGTCGTCGCGGACGACTGCGACATGCCGGCCGACTCTTCGCGCGCACGCTACTGATTCTCTACGCGCTGATTTTCGCCGCCGGGCTCGCGGCGCGACAGTCGCCCTACTGCGTCCTGCCCGAGTGGCCTTGGGGGATTTGCGGGAGGACTTCGGGCGAGGGGCGCGAGCGTGCGCGCGTGCTCAAGTTTTTGGAGAGTCAGGAGGGCGGGCACGTAGCGCTGGTGCGCTACGTGCCGGAGCACAACATCCACGACGAGTGGGTCTACAACGAGGCCGACATCGACGGCGCGCGCGTCGTCTGGGCGCGCGACCTCGGCCCCGAAGAGACCGACCGCCTCCTCGAACACTTCCGCGCGCGCCGCGTCTGGATAGTCGAACCCGACTATAGCCCCGCGCGCGTCTACGAGTACCCAAGGTAAGGCAAGAGGTAAAAGTAAAAAGGCAAAAGTGAGAAGGCCGCGAATCAAGTTTGACGACTCGCGGCCTTCTCACTTTTGCCTTATTACCTTTTTACTTTTGCCTTCCGCGCGAGCGGTTACGCGCCCTCGGTCTCGCCCTCGAAGATGGGCTTCTCAAGCTTCACGTAGCGTCGCCGCAGGCTCTCGAATTGTTTCTGGCGCATGAGGCCGGAGCGGTGCAGGACGTAGCGCAGGACGAGCCAGAGGATGCCGAGGCCGTAGACGCTGCTGTCGACGAAGCTCGCCGAAGACGCCTCCGGAAAGTAGCGCGTCGGCACTGGCACTTCCGAGATGCGGAACTCGGCCTCGACTATCTGCGCGATGACCTCTTGGTCGAAGATGAAGGCGTCGGAGTTGTTGTAGAAGTTGACGCTCTCCAAGACCTGACGGCTGAACGCCCGGTAGCCCGTGTGGTACTCCGAGAGGCGCAGTCGGAAGACCCAGTTCTCGACGCGCGTCAGCGCGCGGTTCGCGTAGAACTTCCACCAAGGCATCCCCTGCCGCATCGGCGAGTCGCCCATCAGACGCGACCCCAAGACGACGTCGGCCGCGCCGCTCTCAATCGGCTCGATGACGCGCGGCAGAAGCGTCGGGTCGTACTGGTAATCGGGGTGAACCATGACGACGATGTCCGCGCCCGCGCGCAGGGCCTCGATGTAGCAGGTCTTCTGGTTCGCGCCGTAGCCGTAGTTGCGGTTATGCACGAACAGCTCAAGGCCGAGCTGGCGCGCGACCTCCACGGTCTCGTCGGAGCTTCCGTCGTCGACGAGCATCACGAGATCGACGACCTCGTGCGGCAGCTCCATGTAAGTCATCCTCAAAGTCTTCGCCGCGTTGTAGGCGGGCATCACGACGACCACCTTCGGCCTGCGGGGAGATTCCATCCTTATCCTCCGTCGGGACAGTTTTCAGTTTTCGGTTTTCAGTTTTCAGTTCAAGTCAAAAGCCGAAAACCGAAAACTCATTTAGCGCGCTCCATCAGCTCGATGAAGCGCCGGAAGTGGTGCGCGGCGTCGTGGGGCCCCGGTGCGGCCTCCGGGTGGTACTGCACCGAGATGATGGGCAGCGACTTGTGTCGCATCCCTTCGACGCACTGGTCGTTTAAGTTGATGTGCGTGACCTCGACCTCCGAGGGCAGGCTCGCGGCCTCGACGGCGAAGCCGTGGTTGTGCGAGGTGATTTCGACGCGGCCCGAAGCCTTGTCCTTGACGGGCTGGTTGCCGCCGCGATGCCCGAAGCGCAGCTTGTAGGTCGTCCCGCCGAAGGCGCGGCCCAGAAGCTGATGCCCGAAGCAGATGCCGAAGATGGGGACGCCCGACTCGGCCACGCGCCGCACCTCCTCGACCACCGCCGTCATCGACGCCGGGTCGCCCGGCCCGTTCGAGAGATAGATGCCGTCCGGTCGCATGTTCAAAACTTCGCGCGCCGGCGTCCCGGCAGGGACGACCGTCACGCGGCAGCCGGCGCGCGAAAGCTCGTTTAAGGAATTTCTCTTGACGCCGAAGTCGTAGCAGACGACGTGGAAACGCTCCTCGCCCTCGGCCGCTATCTCGTAAGGCTCGCTCGTCGTGACGACGCTCGCCAGTTCCCTATTCTCCATCGGCGTCGAGCGCAGAGCTTTTTCAAGCACGCTCCGCTCGTCGAGGTCGACGGTCGATAGGCACGCGCGCATCGCGCCGCGCTCGCGTATGTGTCGGACGAGGGCGCGCGTGTCGATGTGGTCGATGGCGGGGACGTTCCAGCGTTTGAGGTAAGCGTCCAAGGTCTCTTCCGAGCGCCAGTTCGACGCCGTGCGACTCGCCTCGCGCACGACGAACGCCTCGACCCAAGGGCGCGCGGACTCCTCGTCCTCGCGGTTCACCCCGTAGTTGCCGATGAGCGGGTAGGTCATGCAGACGATTTGCCCGGCGTAAGAAGGGTCGGTGAGAACCTCTTGGTAGCCGGACATCGAGGTGTTAAAGACCATCTCGCCGCAACGCTCGCCGTCCGCGCCCCACGCGCGGCCGCGAAACGCGCGCCCGTCTTCCAAGACGAGCAGCGCCGGTTTCTGTTCGTTAGTCGTCATCTCGTTCGTCGCGGCCCTTCAGGCGGCCAGCGAGCGCAAGAATTGTTGCGCCTCGCTCATCCAACGCTTCTCGGCGCGGTACTTGTAGGCGGGCGCGGTGCGCACGGCCTCGATGCAGGCGCGCATCCAGTCGGCGGCCTCGCGCGTGCGGCCGAGGCCCGCGAGCGCGCGGCCCATCAAATAAAGTCCTTCCGGGTCTGACTGTCTCTGGTCGAGGAAGCGGCGCAGGGCGTCTTCGGCGTCGGCGTGCTGACCGGCGGCGACGTAGGTCGCGCCTATCTCGCGCCAGATTTCGTTCTGCGCGTGCGCGGGCGCGCGCACGACGACCTGCTCGAAGTGCTTGATGGCGTCGGGCAGACGCCCTTCGGCGCGCGCGACGCGGCCGAGTTGAAAGTGCGCGTCCACCTCTTCGGGGTCAATCTCGACGGCGCGCTCGAAGCGCGTGCGCGCCTCCGAGAGTTCGCGGCGCTGCAAGTGTATGAGTCCGAGATTGTAGTGCGCGGAGGCGTCGGCCGGGTTGAGCGTGGCGGCCTCTAGGTTCTGCCGGAACGAGGCCCGCGCGCGCTTCGAGCGGAGGACTTCGCCGATGTAGCCGCGCATCAACAGGAAGAGGATGATGAGCAGCAGCGGGAAGCCGAAGATTGTGGCGACGACCGAGCGGAAGATTTGGTCGAACAGCGGCCCGACGACCCCGGCGAGCGGCAGCATAATCAGCCCGCTCGCGCCGACGGCCGCCGCCGCGCGCGCCCAAGAGAGGCGGAAGACCTGACGGACGGCGACGGCCGTCAGCAAGACGAGCGGGAAGAGCAGAAGCGCCGTGGCGAAGCTCTCCGGGTAGAGGAACGGGTACTCGGTCAGACGCGCGGCGGCCGACGAGCCGTTCTGCCGCTCGAACGTGTCGAGCATCTCAAGCCACTGCGGGTAGATGACGCGCTCGGCCCCGGTCGCGCGCCACAGCATCGCGAACGGCAGCGCCAGAATGCACGACGCGGCGCGCGCGTACAAGACGGTCGAGGCGACGGCCGCGTACTCCTGCTGCAAGGCTGCGCCGAAGCCGCCGCGACGCTCCAACACGTTGGCGACGAAGATGACGACGGGGACGTAAACGATGGCCGTGAAGAGAATCGCGCTGACCGCCTTCCAGACGACCGAGGCGAGGCCGACCGGCCCGGCGGCCGTGAAGACCCCGGCCCCCGCGCCCGGCAGGTAAGGCCAAAGGACGTAGAGGAGATAGCCGCTCTGCGCGACGAGCGCGACGGCGACGGCCGCGCCGAGCGGGGCGCGGTCGCGCACCTCGGCCAGCGCGCTCGACGGCGCGTAGAACATTCTCAACAGTGGCCGCAGCCAGTCCATACGATTCGCGAATCGCCGAGTTGAAATCTCAAATTTGAAATCCGAGATTTGAGATTTGAAATCCGAGATTTCAAACCCGCGACGCCTACCTCTCCTGCTCCTCCTCATCGAACGCGCTCGGCGATGCGTAGGGCGCGCGGCGCGGGACGCCGGGGTACTCGGTCTCGTGCCGGATGAGGCTCGCCTCAGAGAGCGGCCAGTAGCGGAAGAGCGCCTTGCCGTAGATGTACTTTTCGGGGACGAGCCCCCAGATGCGCGAGTCCGAAGAGTTGTCGCGGTTGTCGCCCATCACGAAGTAGTAGTGCTGTTTGACGGGGACGGGCACTTCGGTCGCGGCCCGCACATTCAGACGCGGGTCGAGGTAAGGCTCGACCAGTTCCTTGCCGTTGACGAAGACGCGCCCGTCGCGGATGTGGACGGTCTCGCCGGGCAGGCCGATGACGCGCTTGATGAAACTCTTCGTCGGGTCGTCCGGGTACCAGAAGACGACGATGTCGCCGCGCTCCAAAGGCGGCACGCCGTAATAGATGAGCTTGTTGACGAAGATGCGCTCGCCGTCGTGCAGGCGCGGCAGCATCGAAGTGCCCTCGACCTTGACGGGCTGGACGACGAAGACGAGCACGAGCGCGACGATCATCAGCGCGACGACGAGGTCGCGCGCGAGCAGCCGCGCCTCGGCCCAGAAGTGTCGGCGCGACTCCTGATCGAGCCGCCGGACTTCTATCTGCGGGTCGTCGTCCGCGCTGACCGCGCCGAAGGCGTGTGCGGGACCCTTTTTGCGTCTGAACATAAATGAGTGCGTGTCGCGCGCCGCACGCCCCCGCCGAAGTCTCGAACTTGTGGGCCGCGCGGCGTGAAGTGCGATTTTCGAGGTTCGGCGAAGGCTTTGTCAACGCAGGAACAGTTTTCGGTTTTCGGTTTTCAGTTTTCAGCCTTGAGCGGCCGCGAGGCGCGCGCGGTTATCCTTAAACTGCTCTCGCCGGGGGGCGGCGAACTGAAAACTCAAAACTTAAAACTTAAAACTGTGCGGTGCTTGACTTTGCGGCGTGCGCGTCTCTATCATCTCGGCGTAAACCGTTGCCACTCTTACAGATTGCCACTCGCGAGGGTGGCCCCGTCCCGAGGCTTTGCGAGAAGGAGACCGCCGTGATCAAACTCGACATCGTCAACCGCGTGGCCGAACGCACGGGCGTGCCGAAGATGAAGGCCGAGCAGGCCGTCGATGCGCTCTTCCACTCGATGAAGGAGGCGCTGGCGCGCGGCGAGCGCATCGAGTTGCGCGGCTTCGGCGTCTTCGTCGTCAAGCCGCGCAAGCGCGGCGTGGGGCGCAACCCGCGCACCGGCGAAGAGGTCGCCATCCCTTCGGGCAAGACCATCCGGTTTAAGCCCGGCAAGGAACTTCAGGCGCACGGCTTCGAGGGCGAAGAACTCCACGACACCGACACGGGCGACGGCGGCGGCCCGCGCGCCATCACCGAAGCGGAATTCTAAAAGCAGTGACGAGTTCGTGAATCGTGAATCGTCAATCGTGAATAGAGAAACCTTGCTTTCATCTATTCACGATTGACGATT
>DASUNL010000421.1:0-7199 GCA_036277175.1 Pyrinomonadaceae bacterium
CGACGCCGTCGGTAGCCAACTGCTGCCGGGCGAGTCGGGCGTCTTCACGTTCCGCCGCCTCATCAACTAACGACACAGGACGAGCGATGAACGATGAACCGAAAGAGTCTCTTTTAGTTCATCGTTCATCGCCCGCCCGTCATCGTTCCTCTAGCCGATAGAAACGTTCATGTTCATCTCGGCCCGCCCCCGTCGGTTCTCGTCAGCCCTCGTCGTCGCCGCGCTCATCGTCGCGACGGCGGGCGCGTCGCGCGTGCTCTCTTCGAGCCGCGCGGACGAGACCGGCGGGGCGGGCACGATTATTTCCAACCGCGCCGAGGCGACCTACACGGACGCGACGGGGACGGGCTATCGCACCGTCACTCCCGACGTGACCATCACGGTCGTCGCCGTCTCCGGCCTCGCCGTCACGCCGGACGAGACAGAGCCTTCCGCGACCGTCGCGCCGAACGAGCGCGTCACGCGCCTCTTCCGCGTCTGCAACACGGGCAACAACCCAGACCTCTACACCATCACGCGCGCCGAAATCTCGCCGCAGCCCGCCGCCCTCGTCTCGCTCCACTTCGACCTCGACAACTCGGGCACGCTCTCGGACGGCGACCGCGAAATCACGCTCGCGCAGACCTTAAGCCCGCGCCTCCCGCGCGGCGGCTGCACGGGCGTCTTGGCCGTCTTCGACACGAACGCGAGCCAGCAGGGCACTCGCGTCCAAATCCAAATCACCGCGCGCTCAAGCGTCCTCGGCTCGGTCAACGGCGCGGTCGAAGACCCCGGCACGATTATCAACGAGGTCGGGCGCGGCGCGGTGCTCACGTCGCCCTTAGACCCGAACCAGCCGCCCGTCAAACTCGTCGAAGCGCGCGAGCGCGTCACGGCCGCGCACGGGCAGACGCTCAACTACACCATCTCTTTCCGCAACAGCGGCGACGTGGCCGCGCGCCGTGTCGTCTTAAGAGACGAGCTGCCCGAGAGCCTCGAATACGTCGCGAACTCTTTGCGCGTCGGCTCGCGACAACTGACCGACGCCGAGGACGCCGACGAGGGCCACGTCTCGGGCCGCCGCATCGAAATCCGACTCGCGCAGCTCGCCGTCGGCGAGAAGTTCGAGCTTGCGTTTCAGGCGCGCGTCTCGCAGCGCGTCGCGCCGGGCGAGGGCGTCATCAACACGGCCGTCGTCTCGGCCGACAACGCCGCCTCGGCCGCCTCGACCACGGCCACGGCCGTCGTCAACCCCTTCGGCCTCGTCTACGAAGGACGCTCCGCCGGCTCGTCCCTGATTTCCGGCGCGCGCGTCGCGCTGCTCTCGGACGACGCGACCGGACAACTACTCTCGCTTCTGTCGGACGGCTCGACGCCGAACGACGAGAACGCGAACCCGTTTCTTTCCGACGGCCAAGGGCGCTGGAGCTTCGTGCTCGCGCCCGAACAGTTGAACCCCGCGGGGCAGTCCGCGAAATATTTTCTGAACGTCACGGCGCAAGGCTTCCGCGCGCGCATGATTGAAGTGACCGTCATCCCGCCCGGCGACTCGACGGGCCTGTTCACTTTGGCCGTCCGCGCGCTCGACGGGATGCCGATTGCGCGCCCCAACAGTTTCGAGTTGACGACCGACACGGTCTTCATCCCGCGCCTCGCGGCGTTCGCCCTGAACGTGCCGATGTTCGAGAACTCGGCCATCGAGATTCGCAAGTCGGCCGACCGCCCCGTGGCCGAAGTCGGCGACGTCGTCTCCTACCGCGTCGAGGTGCGCAACGCGACCGACGCGGTGCTCGACGACGCGGTCGTGCGCGACGTGCTACCGCCCTCGTTCCACTACGCCGAAGGCTCTGCGCGCGTCGAGATTCCGCCGTCGGCCGCACGCGCAATTGAACCTGAAGTCGCGGGCGGTGAGATAGTCTTTCGTCTCGGCCAACTCGCGGCCGGGGGGCGCGCGCTACTCACTTACCGCGTCCGCATCGGCGCGAACGCGCGCGAGGGCGAGCAGGTCAACTCGGCGACGGCGGCGGCCGTCATTACGGCGACGGGCGAGCGCGTCGCGACCGAGCCTGCGCGCGCGTCTGTGCGCGTGCGCCTCGGCGTCTTCTCGACGCAGCAGGTCATCGTCGGGCGCGTCTTCGACGACGCCGACGGCGACAATCAGTTCGACGACGGCGAGCGCGGACTCCCGGGCGTCCGCCTTTATCTGAACAACGGCCAGTCGGTCATCACAGACTCGGCCGGTCAATACAACTTCCCCTCGGTCGGCTCAGGCTCGCACGTCGTCTCGCTCGACCCCTTGACGCTCCCGCCCGGCTACGCCTTGGCGAACTCCGACCGCCGCGACGCGATGAGCTGGACGCGCCTCCTGCGCACGCCGCTCGGCGGCGGCGCGCTCCTCAGACAGAACTACGCGCTGCGCGCGCCGGCAGTGGGCGACGAACAGGCGTCGAACGCCGCGCCCGCGACCAGCGCCGCCACGAGCGCCGCGCGCGCCGCGTCGAACTTCACGCAGAGCGGCGCGGTGCGCGAAGGCGCGACGAACGGCGAAGCGACGAACGGCAACACGTCGAACGGGAGTACAACGAACGGCAGCACGTCGAACAACAACGCGACGAACGGCGACTCGAAGAACAACGATGCGTCGAACGGCGTCGCATCGAACGGTAATGCGACGAACGGTAACGCGACGAACGGCGTTGCATCGTCCGCGTCGTCGAAGCCGGTGCTCGGCGCGGGGACTTATGAGATTGAATCGACGGAGACGGTCGAGCCGGTCGCGCCCGGCGCGGTGCGCGTCGTCTCGCCCGCGCCCGACGCGGTCGTCCTCGGCGCGGCGCTCGAAATTCAGGCGCGCGTCGGACTCGAATGGTCGGTCGCCGTCGAGGTGGGCGGCGAGCGCGTCCCCGACGCCAAAATCGGCGAGCGTCGCTCCGACCGCAAGAACAACGTCTCGACCTATCACTTCGTTGGCATAGGCGTCCGGCCCGGCCCGAACCGCGTCCGCGTGACGGCCATCAGCCCCGACGGCGCGCGCGGCGAGACGGTCGAGTTCGTGGCCTTCGGGCGCGGCCCGGCGAAGCGTCTTGAGATTGTCGCCGACAAGAAAGAGCTGAGCGCGGGCGGGCGTGATTCGACCTTGCTTCGCGTGCGCGCCTACGACGAGTGGGGACACCCTGCGGCCGACGGCGCGGTCGCGCTCGAAGTCTCCGCCGGTCGTCTCGTGCGCGCGGCTTCGGAGATTAAGAAGTCTGCGGCGGATGTGAAGAAGGTCGTCGAAGAAGATACCGATGCGCCCGCGCTCAAGGAGCGGCCCGAGGACGTGAACACGACGCGGCGCGTCGTCACGCTCGCGGGCGGCGAGGGGCGCGTCGAGTTCGTCGCCGACAACGCGCCGGGCGCGGTCGAGGTGCGCGCGACGACGGGCGCGATTGCGGCCGAGTCGGAGCTGAGAATCACGGCCGAGCTTCGTCCGTCGATTCTCGTCGGCCTCGCCGAAGTCTCGGTCGGCAAGGCCGCGCCCGAGATGACGGTCAACAACTCTGACGAGAGCGTGCGCAGCCGCATCGCCTTCTTCTATCGCGGCCGGTTCTTCGCCGACAGTCTCCTCACTCTCGCCTACGACTCGCAGCGACCCCTGAACCGCACGGGCAGCGACCGCCTCTTCCAACTCGACCCGCTTGAGCGCGCCTACCCAATCTTCGGCGACTCCTCGACGCGCTTCGAGGACGCGCAATCGAACTCGAAGCTCTACGCGCGTCTCGACCGGGGGCGCTCCTACCTGATGTTCGGCGACTTCGAGACGGCCAACGCGAGCGCAGGGCTGGCTTCTTACACGCGGCGACTCACCGGCGTCAAGCTCCACGTCGAGAACTCGCGCGGCGACTACGTCTCGGTCGCGGGCGCGCGTCCCGACACCGCGTTTGCGCGCGACGTGATACCGGGCGGCGCGCTCGGTCTCGCTCGCCTGTCGCACGGCGAAATCCTGCCCGGCTCGGAGACGGTCGTCATCGAAGTGCGCGACCGACGCAACCCCGAAATCATCTTGACGCGCGAGCCTCTGGTGCGCTCGGTCGATTACAACCTCAACGCCACCACGGGCGAAATCTTTTTCCTCCGCCCCGTCTCCGCGTTCGACTACGCTCTGAACCTCGTGCAGGTCGTCGTCACCTACGAGCACGCGGGGTCGGGGATGAGTTCGGCCGTGTACGCTGCGCGCGGCGTGAAGACGATTGAGTCGGTCGGCCTGCGCGTCGGCGCGTCCATCGTCCAGCAGCGGCAGGGCGAGTTCGGCACGTTCGTCGTCGGCGGCATCGACGGCGAGCAGAAACTCCCGAACGGCGGCTCGCTCGAATTCGAGTGGGCGACGAGTCGCGGCCGCGCCGTCATCGGCGGCAATCTCTTCAGCCTCGACGGCGGCGCGGACTCGCGTCACGACGGCAACGCCTACCGCGTCGAATTAGACCAGCCCATCCCCTACAAGCAGATGAAACTGCGCGCCTCTTACGCGCGCGCCGACGAGGGTTTCCTCAATCCCTTCGGCGCGACCGTCACGCCCGGCTCGCGCCGCGCCGAGGCGACGCTTGAGATGCGCATCCGCCCGTCGTCCATCCTCCGCTTCGGCCTGATGGACGAGCGCAACCGCACGGCCAACGTCGACAACAGCCGCTTCACGACTTCGGTTCATTGGACTGAGAGCTTCGGCGACCGTCTGCGCGTCGGCATCGGCTTCGACCGCCGCAGCTACACCGACGAGCGTGGCGGCACGGAAACCGACTCGAACCTTCTGACCGTGGGCGCGGAGTGGCAGGCGACCGACAAGCTGCAAATCTCCGCGAAGCGCGAGCAGAACTTGGGCGAGGCCGACCCGACCTACCCGAACCAGACGACGCTCTCCGCGACCTACCAGTGGAATCCCTTCACGCGCCTCTTCTTCACGCAGCGCCTCGCGTCCGCGCCCATCACGCCCATCGGCGACGTCACGGGCTTCGCCGTCTCCGGCGCGCGCCGCGAGACGGCCATCGGGATTGAGACGAAACTCTGGCGCTACGCCAACCTGACGAGCCGCTATCAACTTGAGAACGGCGCGACGGGGACGGACAGCTTCGCAGTCATCGGTCTGCAAAACCGCTTCGCTTTGACGAAAGAGGTTTCGCTCGACTTGGGTTACGAGCGCGGCTTCCACCTCGCGGGCGCGGGCGAGAGCTTCAACGCCCTGCACGCGGGCGTCCAGTGGATGCCGGTCGATGGCTTCCGCACGACGGCGCGTTACGAGTTGCGCGACCGTGGCGGACGCGGCTCGGTCTTCACCGTCGGCGCGGCCGGGCGCATCGGCGACAACCTGACGACGCTCGCGCGCCTGCAACTCGCCGAGTCGGGCTTCGGCGGCCGCGCGAGTTCAGCGCTCAGCGCGCAGGCCGCGCTCGCTTGGCGTCCGCTCCACACAGACCGCGTCGGCCTGCTGTTTAGCTACACGCGCCGCGCGGTCGAGCAGGAGGGCGTCGAGGGCAAGGAAGGCACGCGCGATGCGGCCGACGTGCTCTCGTCCGACGCATACTTCCAAGCGACGCGCGACCTCGAACTCTACGGCCGCTTCGCTCTCAAGTTCTCCGACACGGGGACGCCCGACCTCGCGCGCGTCTCCTCGCTCACCTACCTCATGCAGGGCCGCGCCGCCTATCGCGTCGGCCGCTACTTCGACCTCGCCGCCGAGACGCGCCAGCTCTTCGGCGTCTCCACGGGCACGCGCCGCACCTCTTACGGCGCGGAAGTCGGCTACTGGGTTCTGCCCGACCTCCGCTTGGGCGGCGGCTACAACTGGACGGCCGCGCGCGAGCCTATCGTCGACACCTTCGTGCGCGGGCGCAGCGGCTTCTACTTCACCATCTCCTCTAAGCTCTCGAACCTCTTCGACCTCTTCGGCACGCCGCGCGAGAACGCGACGCCCGCCGGCGCGAAGGAAGAACAGCGGCCGGCGTCGAAAAAGGAATACGCGGCCCCCGAGCCGCCCCAGTAATAATGACGACGGGGCGTGCGCGGCCACTCGGCGCGGCGGGTAAACTCCCTTGATGTTATCCATGACGCACAGGACACGGATGGGCGGGGCGGCGCTGAAGCGCGCGCTCCCCCGCGCCCTGCGCGTCGCGGCGTCACTCCTCTTTCTGCTCCTCTGCCTCGCGCCCCGAGAGGCGCGCGCGCAAGTCTGCGCCACGCCCGGCAAGGACGGCCCGGCCACGCTCACGGGCGTCGTCAACACCTACTTCCCCGGCACGGCCTCGGCGTCGGCGGGCGCGACCTCGATTACGGTCGGCGCGGCGCGCATCGGCGGCGCGTCCACCGGCATCACCGAGGGCGATTTGCTCCTCGTCATCCAGATGCAGAACGCCGACATCGACTCGTCGAACAACTCGCGTTACGGCGACGGCGTCAACGGCGGCGTCGCCAGCGGCTCGACCAATCTCAACACGACGAGCACGGCGGGCTTCTACGAGTACGTCGTCGCGATGAACACGGTGACGACGGGCGGTGGCTCAATCCAGATTCGCGGCGCGGGCGGCTCGAACGGTCTCATCAACGCATACACGAACGCGGCGGCCGGCACGCAAGGCCAGCGACGCTTTCAGGTCGTGCGCGTCCCGCAGTACTCGGCCGCGACGCTGACCTCCGGCCTGACCGCCGCGCCGTGGGACGGGACGACCGGCGGCATCCTCGCCTTCGACGTGGCGGGCGCGCTCAATCTCAACAGCGCCGTCGTCAGCGTCACCGGCATGGGCTTCCGGGGCGGCGGCGGTCGCGCCGTCGACGGCGGCGGCGCGGGCACGGCGACCGACCGCGTGCTCCCCTCGACCGAGAACGCGCACGGCTCGAAGGGCGAGGGCATCGCGGGCGCGCCGCGTTATACCTACGACGAGTTCGCGGGCGCGATTGACGACAACCTCGTCGAAGGCTTGCCGGGCGGCAGTTACGCGCGCGGAGCGCCGGGCACGGCTGGCGGCGGCGGCACGGATTCGAGTCCGTCGAACAACGAAGCGAACTCGGGCGGCGGCGGCGGCGCGAACGGCGGCGGCGGCGGCCAAGGCGGTAACACTTGGCGCGATCAAGCAGCGACGGGCGGCTACGGCGGCGTCGCGTTCCCCGGCGCGGCCGGACGCCTCGTCTTGGGCGGCGGCGGCGGCGCGGGCACGCGCAACAACTCGCCGCTTCTCCCCCTCGCGTCCTCGGGC
>DASUNL010000422.1:0-2362 GCA_036277175.1 Pyrinomonadaceae bacterium
CTCTGCCTGCGGGCCGCCGCGCGCGCGCCTACCGCCCGTCGGTCGTCCCGACAACGTCCGACCGGCGGTATCCCGAAACGACTCGCGGCCTTCGCGCCACTTCGTCGAAACTCTCTTTCGTGAGCAACTCCATGACTCCTCCGAGCGCGGCCTGCCTTACTTTCGTCATCGAGCGTGGATAAAATTTAGCGCGCGGGGTTTGAGAAAAACTTGAGGCGCGCGCGGGCTTTCCGGCTTTTTTCAACGCGGCGGGAAGGAGGCTGTTTTCAGGAGCTTACGGGCGGTTGAGAAAATCTTGAGGGGTGCGCGGCGGTTCATGCGCGGGAGTGAGTCGCTTGCGAGCGGAAGTTTTTTAGCGCGGCTCAACCGGCCGCCGCGTCTATAGTTTTTCAGTAACCTTCGGTGTGCTGGCGCAGCCACTCGCTCAACTCTTCTTCGCTCGGCTCGCGTCCCAACTCTTCGCGCAGACGCGCGCGCATGTCGTCAAGCTCATGCTCGGCGGCGTCTTCGAGCGAGTCGTCGCCCCCTTCGTGCGCGCCGCCCGGAGGCGCGTCTTCGCCGGGGCCGCTGAAAAAGTTCTCTGCGCCGTGAATGCTTTGCCGCGCGAACATCTGATTCACCTCACGAGTCGTCTTTTGTGTGCGGAGCGTTTGGCTCGGATGGTACGCGCAAGCGCGCGACACGCGCAAGGCCGAAGCCGCGTCGCGCGAATCCACGCGCGCCTCTTCACGAAGCACCTTCGGGCCTCTCTCCGAAACGGAAACGCAGAAGCTCGCGCGCCTTCGCCGACGCGAAGCCGACCGCCACGAGACACCCGACGCCGCCCAAGACGACCGCCAAGGGAGCGCCGACGAGCGCGGCCGCGACGCCCGCCTCCAACTCGCCCAACTGCGGCCCGCCCATGAAGAAAATCATGTTGACCGAAGTCATGCGACCGCGCAGACGGTCGGGCGTGACGAGCTGGCGGACGGTCTGTCGGATGACAGTGCTGACCGTGTCGGCCGCGCCCGTCAGCGCGAGCATCAGGAGCGAGAGCCAGAACGTGCGCGAGAGGCCGAAGACGACCGTCGCCGCTCCGTAGACGGCCACCGACAAGAGCACCGCCAGCCCCGGCCGACGCCAGCGCGAGCGGCCCGCGATGAAGAGGCCCGTCGCGACCGCGCCGACGGCCGGCGCGGCGGCGAGCATCCCGTAGCCGCGCTCGGCCACGCCCAGAACCTCGCGCGCGAAGATGGGCAGCAGCGCGTTCGCGGAGGCGAAAAAGGTCGCGACGAAGTCGAGCGCCATCGTCTGCACCATGATCGGCGTGCGCCAGACGAAGCGCAGTCCCTCGCCCATGGCTTCGAGGCTCACGCGCCCCGCCTCCTCGCCCGCGCCGCGCCCGGCCACGCGCAGACTGAGCACGGCCGCGACGACCGCGAGGAAGCTCAAAGCGTTCATCGCGTAGACGGCCGACGGCCCCGCCTGCGCGAGCACCACGCCGCCGACGAGCGGCCCCGAGACGAGCGCGACTTGAAAGGCGACGAACGAGAGACTGACGGCGTTCGGGAACTCTTCGACGGGGACGAGCGACGGCAGAAGCGCCTGCCGCGCAGGGTTGTCGAAGGCTTGCGCGGCCGACGCGACGGCCGTCAAAACGTATATCGGCCACACGTCGTCAAGTCCCGCCGCCGTCACGACGCAAAGCAACGCCGCCGACACGAGCATGACGAGCTGCGCGGCGACGATGAGGCGCTTGCGGTCGAAGGCGTCGGCCACCACCCCGCCCGCTAGCGAGCAGAGGATAATCGGCACGACGCGCACGAGTCCGACGAGCCCGAGCGCCAACGCCGCCTCGGCCTCGCCGCGCGGCCGCACCAAAGTGTAGACGTGCCAGTTGATCGTCACGAGCTGCATCTGCGAACCCGTCACCGACACCAACTGCCCCGCCCACATCACACGAAAATCCCGATGCCTCAGTGCCCCGTAACCCACACCCCGATTCTAAAGACCTCTTATTGAGACTTTATGTCCGCGCCGTCGCACTCCGCGTCGGAGGAGAGCAGTTGCCGCGCCTCGTTAACCATCGCGGCCGTGCTCATGTCAACGAGGGACGTTTGCCCTCCGCCGAAGATGACGAGGTGGCGGTCGCCTTCCCCGAATCCGATGCGATTGATGCCGGTGTGGGTGATGCGCGACAGAAGGTCGCCCTCGCGTCCCGCCTCGACCGGCAAAATCGAGACCCAGCCGTCAACCATCGGCGACACGTCAGAAATACTCGCCACCGCCAGACGCTCCCCCTTCGAGTCGAACGCCAAATCGACGAAGACCGCGAAGCTCTTTTGCAGGGCGGCGAACTCCCGCTCGAACGCCCGGACGAGTT
>DASUNL010000423.1:0-2328 GCA_036277175.1 Pyrinomonadaceae bacterium
CACCCCAACTCACCCCTCCGGCGCGAGCGCGACCGGCGTTCGGCGCGCAGGCAATGGATGGTGCTCACGGGCTGTCTGCTGCTCGCCGCAGGTTTCGTCTTCGCGGCCCGCCAGCAGATAGTCGCCGTGCAGTACGGCTACAAGAGCGAGGAACTGAGGCGCGAGCGCGAGCGCCTCGTCGAGGAGCACGAGCGCCTGCGCGTCGAGCTCGAAGCCAACTCTTCGCCCGCGCGACTCGAACAGGCGGCGCGCGAACTCGGTTTGCAGCCGGCGCGCGCCGGCCAGATAGGGACGGGCGCGCGCATCACGGACGGCGAGGCGGCGCGCGAAGACGTTGCCGACGACCAAAGCCCCGCGCGTGCCGGCGCGGAGGCCCGCCGCGCGTCTCGGTCGCGCATCACGACCGCTTCTTTCGTCGGCGCGGCGCGCGTGCCCGCGACGACTTCGGCGCGCTGAGCCGGACTGGCTCGGCGTGCCTGACGGCTTCCCGAACGTTGGCAGCCACGGTGACGACGCGGGAGGAATGCGATAAACGTTCGACGTGTGAGAGATGAGTAAGCCGTTCCCGTCTATGCCCGAGAAAACACCGGCGGCGAGGCAGAAGATGCGACCCGACCTTTCGCGGCGACGCGCAAAAGCGGTCGCACTTTTTCTTTGCGGCTGGATGGCGGTCGTCGGCGTCCGCCTCGTCCAGTTGCAGACCTCGCAGCACGAGTGGCTTCTCCGGCGAGCGCGCGCGCAGCAGCAGAAGAGCGCGCCCGCCGGGGCGACGCGCGGACTCATCCTCGACCGTCACGGACGCGAGCTTGCGCGCAGCGTCGAGGTCGAGTCGTTCTTCGCCGTCCCCGGCGAGATGGAGGACACGGGTGCTGCGGCCGCGCGTCTGGCGCGCGTGCTGAAGTTGGACGAGTCGGAGTTGGCCGAGCGTTTCGTGCGCGCGAAGGAGAGCGGCAAGTCGTTCGCGTGGATCGCGCGCAAGGTGACGGACGAGGAGGCGGCGGCCGTGCGCGCGCTAGACCTCAAGGGCGTCCACGCGATGCAGGAGCCGAAGCGTCGCTACCCAAACGGCCCGCTCGCGGCGCACGTCCTCGGCTTCGTCGGGTTGGACGAGCAAGGGTTGGCCGGAGTCGAGCAGACTTACAACGCGGCGCTCTCGGGTGAGGCGGGCAGGATTGTCGTCGAGGGCGACGCGCGCCGCGTCTCTTACGAGAGCACCGAGACCGCGCCGCGACCGCCGCAGACCGTCGCGCTGACGATTGACCAGACCGTGCAGTATCAGGCCGAGCGCGCGTTGGGCGCGGCGATGGAGCGTTCGCGCGCCAAGTCGGGCACGGCCGTCGTGCTCGACCCGCGCACGGGCGAGATACTCGCGCTCGCCAACGCGCCCGCCTTCGACCCGAACGAGGCCACGCGCGTCGAGCGCGAGACGCTCGCCAACGACGCGCTACAGAACATCTACGAGCCGGGTTCGACATTTAAAATCGTCGCCTTCTCGGCCGCGCTCGAAGAGCGACTCGCGAAACCCGACGACAAGATTGATTGTCAGATGGGTTCGATTACGGTCGCGGGCCGCGTCGTGCGCGACCACACTGCGTTCGGCACTCTGACGATGACCGAGGCCTTGGCGAAGTCTTCAAACGTCGCCGCCATCAAGCTCGGCCTCAAGGTCGGCGACGCGCGCATGCACGACTACATGACGCGCTTCGGCTTCGGCTCGAAGACGGGAGTCGAGCTGGCGGGCGAGACGGCCGGTCTGCTCCGGCCCGTCAAACGCTGGCAGCCGAGTTCGATGGGTTCGATTGCGATGGGTCAGGAGATTGGCGTCACGCCTCTCCAGATGGCCGCCGCCTTCGCCACGCTCGCCAACGACGGCGTGCGCGTCGAGCCGCACTTGGTGCGCGAAGTGCGCGGCGAAGACGGCGCGGTCGAGCGGCCCGAGACGGGCGCGCGGCGCGTCGTCAGCGTCGAGACGGCGCGCACCGTCAGGATGATGCTTGAGACCGTGACGGTGAAGGGGACGGCGAAGGCCGCGCAGCTCGAAGGCTACACGGCCGCCGGCAAGACCGGCACGGCGCAGAAGATTGACCCGAAGACGCGCGCCTACTCGAAGACCAAACACGTCGCGTCGTTCGTCGGCTTCGCGCCGGTCGAGAACCCTTCGGTCGTCATCGTCGTCGTGATTGACGAACCCGTCGGCGCTTACCACGGCGGCGACGTGGCCGCGCCCGTCTTCCGCGACATCGCCGAGAACGTCCTGCCGTATCTGAACGTCGAGCCGGACGCGGAGATTAAGCCGACGGCCGACGCGCCGAAACTACTCGCGCGCGG
>DASUNL010000424.1:0-7677 GCA_036277175.1 Pyrinomonadaceae bacterium
GCGGCTGCAGTGTGTGGTTCTATTAGTCTTAGGGTTGAATATGGTGCCGAAGGGGGGACTCGAACCCCCACGAGTTACCTCACACGCCCCTCAAACGTGCGCGTCTACCAGTTCCGCCACTTCGGCTAAAGTGTCAACGAACGTGCGTCAAAAGACTAGCAGAAATCAGATGCGCTCGCCACCCCTTCGGCTGCACGCGCGCGCGCCTACTTGCTCGCTTCGGGAGAGGCGGCCGGCGTCTGCGGGCTGTCGGCCGGGGCTGGCGTCGCACCGGCGTCTCCGGCGGGTATGCCGCCCTCGTTCTGCGGCTCGGCCGGGGGCGCGGGCGCGTTCTCAGTCGCGGCCGCTGGCGAAGCCCCTGCGTCGGGCGTCGCGGGCGACGCGGCGGGCGCGGCCGGCCCGGTCTCGCCGGGGTTGACGACCGAGCGCGGCCCGCCGATGCCCATCGAGATGATGAGCGCGGCGAGCATGAAGACGGCCGCCGCCGCGATTGTAATCTTGGCGAGGATGGTCTGCGTGCCGCGCGGGCCGAAGGCCGTGCTCGAAACGGAACTCGTGAAGAGCGCGCCCGCGTCGGCCTTGCCCGGCTGCAAGAGCACGGCGAGGACGAGCACGAGACACGCCAGCGCGAATAGCGAATAAAGGATAATACTCAGCAAAACGATTCCTCGAATCTACCTGTCGTAATTAACAATCCGCACGAAGCTCTCGGCTTCGAGACTCGCGCCGCCGACGAGCGCGCCGTCGACGTCCGCCTGCTTCATCAGCCCGGCGATGTTGTCGGGTTTGACCGAGCCGCCGTAGAGGATGCGAAGCCCTTCGGCGGCTTCGGCGGAGAACCTCTGCGCGAAAACGCGCCGGACAAACGCATGCATTTCTTGCGCTTGCTCCGGCGTCGCGGTGCGCCCCGTCCCGATGGCCCAGACGGGCTCGTAGGCGACAATGATACGTTCGAGGTCGGAGGCTGTCAAACCGCCGAGCGCGGCCTCAAGCTGCCTGCGGACAACCGTTTCGGCCTCGCCACGGTCGCGCTCTTCGAGCAACTCGCCGACGCAGACGATGGCCCGCAAGTCCGCCGCCAGCGCGGCCTCGGTCTTCCGCCCGACGACCTCGTCCGTGTCGCCGTAAAACTGACGCCGCTCCGAGTGGCCGACGATGACGTGCGACGCGCCCGCGTCCCGGAGCATGTCGGCCGCGACCTCGCCCGTGTGCGCGCCGTGCTTCTGCTCGGTCGAGCAGTCCTGCGCCGCGACCTGCACGTTCGAGCCTTCGAGGCGGTCGGCCACGGTCTTCAGAGACGTGTAGACGGGCGCGATGACGACCTCGCAGTGATTCGCGTTCGCCACCAGAGGGCGCAAAGCGAGCGCCGTCGCCAAAGAGTCGGCGACCGTCTTATACATCTTCCAGTTTCCGGCGATGATGGGCTTTCTCATGAGAAGCACTCAGCACTCAGCACTCAGCTATCAGCTTTCTGTTTGGCGCACGGGCTGACAGGTTTCGGCGAACAGCGCGAGCAACGAAAATGAGCAAAGCTGAAAGCTGACTGCTGACCGCTGACAGCTATTTGTCGTTCAGCGCGGCGACGCCGGGCAGCTCGTCGCCCGCGAGGAATTCGAGGGTCGCGCCGCCGCCCGTCGAGATGTGTGTGATGCGTTCGGCGACGCCGGCCTGCGTGACGGCCGAGACGGAGTCGCCGCCGCCGACGATGACGGTCGCGCCTCGGTCGGCCGCGTCGGCGACGACGAGCGCGAGCGCGCGCGTCCCCTCGTCGAAGGGCTTCTCCTCGAAGTAGCCCATCGGGCCGTTCCAGATAATCGTCTTCGCGCCTTCGAGCGCGCGCCCGAAGAGCGCGACCGACTCCTTGCCGATGTCGAGTCCGACCTGCCCGATGTTTGTGAACTCGACCGGGATGGTCTTGGCGAAGACCTCCGCGCCCTTCAAAGGCTCGAAGCTGTCGACGACCTGATGGTCGGTCGGTAGCACGAACTCGACGCCCGCCGCTTCCGCGCTCTTCCGAATCTCGCGCGCCGTGTCGAGCATGTCGTTTTCGACGAGCGACTTTCCGACGGTGAAGCCCTCGGCCTTCAAGAACGTGTAGGCCATCGCGCCGCCGATTAAGAGCTTGTCGACCTTGCGCTCGACGAGCGCGTTGATGACCGGAATCTTGTCCGAGACCTTCGCGCCGCCGAGGATGGCGACGAACGGGTGCTCCGGATTGCTTATGACGCGCCCCAGATACTCAAGCTCCTTCTCCATCAGAAGCCCTGCGGCCGCGCGCTCGACGAACTTCGTAATCCCCGCCGTCGAGGCGTGCGCACGGTGCGCCGCGCCGAATGCGTCGTTGACGTAAAGCCCGTCGCACAGACTCGCCAACTCGCGCGCGAAGCCCTCGTCGTTCTTCTCCTCTTCGGCGTGGAAGCGCAGGTTTTCGAGCAGCAGCAGGTCGCCGTCGCCGAGTCGCTCGACTTGGGCTTTCACTTCATCGCCCACGCAGTCTTCGGCGAAATGGACGGCGTAGAGTTTTTGAGTCGGCGATTCGCTGCCCGATGCGTGGAGGTTCGCGACCGAGGCGAGCAGAGTTTTGAGGTGTTCGTAGACGGGCCGCAGCGAGTATTTTTCGACGCGCTCGCCCTTCGGCCTGCCGAGATGTGAAGCCAAAACGACGCGCGCGCCCTCTCCGAGCGCGTGGAGAATCGTCGGGAGCGCCGCCCCGATGCGCGTGTCGTCCTCGACCTTGCCGCCCTTGATGGGCACGTTGAAATCGACGCGCACGAAGACGCGCCGGCCCGCGAGGTCGAGGTCTTTAATCGAGAGCTTCACAGTCCTTTCCCAGCCAGATACTTGATGAGGTCGCGGACGCGGCAGGAGTAGCCCCACTCGTTGTCGTACCAGGAGAGAATTTTGACGAGGTTGCCGCCGATGACCTTGGTGTACTCGGCGTCGACGATTGACGAGTTCGAGTTCTTGCGGAAGTCGACGGAGACGAGCGGCTCTTCCGAGAAAGCGAGGATGCCCTGAAGCTCTTCGCCCGCCGCGTCCTTCAATGCGGTGTTCACTTCCTCGGTCGTCGTGTCGCGCTCGACCTCCATCACCACGTCGACGAGCGAGACGTTCGGCGTCGGCACGCGCACGGAGATGCCGTCGAACTTGCCCTTCAAGTCCGGCATCACGAGCGCGACGGCCTTGGCCGCGCCCGTCGAGGTCGGAATCATCGAGAGCGCGGCGGCGCGCGCGCGGCGCATGTCCTTGTGCGGGAGGTCGAGAAGCTGCTGGTCGTTCGTGTAGGAGTGAATCGTCGTCATCTGCGCCGAGCGGATGCCGAACTTCTCGTGAATGACTTTCGCGACCGGCGCGAGGCAGTTGGTCGTGCAGGAGGCGTTCGAGATGACGTGGTGCGCCGCAGGGTCGTACTTGTCCTCGTTGACGCCTAAGACGATGGTGATGTCCTCGTTCTTGGCGGGCGCGCTGATGATGACCTTCTTGACCGTGCCACGCAGGTGCTTGCGCGCGTCCTCGGCCTTCGTGAAAAGACCTGTGGACTCGACGACGATTTCCGCGCCGACCGACTCCCAGTCGATTTTCGACGGGTCGCGCTCGGCGAAGACGACGAACTCGTCCTTGCCGACGCGGATGCCTTTGTCGGTCGCGGCAATCTCCTCTTCGAGGTTGCCGAGCACGGAGTCGTACTTCAAGAGGTGCGCGAGCGTCTTCGTGTCGGTGATGTCGTTGACGGCGACGAAATCGATTTCGGGGTCGCCCAAGGAAGCGCGCAGGACGTTGCGGCCGATGCGCCCGAACCCGTTGATTGCGACTTTGACTGGCATGGCTGATAGCCTCCTCGATGATGTCGGTCTGGTCTCAAGCGCCCCGGCGCACACACCGGCCTCGAACTGTCTCCCCTGCGAACTGCTTTGGCGCGATTAAAGACTGGCAAGATAACGGCCCACCGCGCGACTGTCAAGCGCCACTCAGGGGCGCGCGTAAGGGGCCATTTGACGGTTTTCCGCACCGAACTCGCCCGTCCCACTTACGCGACTCGTTTGTCCGTTCGGGGGACGCGCAGCCGTGCTCGATTCCGCAAAAGACGGCGCACAAGACGGCCCTTTGCCGCATCAAAGGTCAGGCTTCGGTAAACGCCGGTTGGCACAGTCTTTGTATAGGTTTATGAAACCCCGCCTGCGCGCGCGACGTAGTACGCTCTGACTCGCTCGTTCGCAAGGTTTCATTTAAAATCTCCATTCAACCAGCGGCGGGTCGGCAGATTAACAAGAGGAGTTTTCGGTTCGATGTCGAGTAAAGCTTCGCGCACACGTCTCCGCGCACGTTCGGCCTTCAGACTTTCCGCCTCGGCGCTCCTGAGCGTCATGCTCGCCGCCCCCTTGGGCGTCGTGGCCGCTCAACGCGCCGACGGGCCTTCCGGCACACAAGTCTCCGGCTCGCTCTTCGGGGCGGACGCGCAAACTTCGCCGACGCCCGCGCCGTCAACTCCCGCGCAGCGCGACGCGACCCGACCGCCGGGGACGGAGCAGCGGCAGACCGCCCCTCCGGGCACGACCCGGCCGCAAGACCCGACCGCGCCTCCGGGCACGGAGCGCACGTCGCCGACCGCGCCTCCGGGCACGCAGCTCCCGCGCGAGACGACGCCGCAGCGCACGCAGCCGCAGCTTCCCGCCGAGACAACACCTGCGACGACCGGCGCGCAGACGCCCGTCACCACCTCCGGACAGACCGACGAGTCTCTCCAAGAGTTGATGCAGCCGCGCCCTCTACCGCCGATGCCTTCGCTTGCCCGCGTCGGCGTCATCAGCGGCGACACGATTGCGCTCTCGCTCAACGACGCCGTTCGCCGCGCGCTCGAAAACAACAACGACATCGAGGTCGCGCGCGGCTCCGTCCGGCTCGCCGAGGCGCAGCTGCTCTCTCTGCGCGGCATCTACGACCCCGTGCTCACGTTCCGTCCCGAGTACAGCAGCTCGGTCAGCCCCGTCGTCAACATCTTCGGCGGCGCGAATCAGACGGGCACGGTCTCGCGCACAGACTTCAACAACGACTTCTCCGTCACCAAGCAGTTCGGCAAGGGCGGCGGCAACTACACCTACTTCTTCAACAACACGCGCGAGACGACCGACGCCAGCAACACGACGCTCAACCCTTTCTACTCGTCGAACCAAGGCTTGACCTTCACGCAGCCGCTCTGGCGCAACCGCTCGATTGACAACACGCGCCGCAACATACGCATCCAGCGCAAGCGCCTCGAACAGTCGGACGCGGACTTCCGCCGCCGCACCATCGAGGTCATCGCGCAGGTGCAGCGCGCCTACTGGGATTTGGTCTTCGCGCTGCGCGACGAGCAGAACCAGATTGCCAACCTCAACCTCGCGCGCGAGAACTTCCGCCGCACAGAGGCGAGCGTCGCCGCCGGCGCGGTCGCGCCGCTTGAGCGCGCCGAGATTCAAACTGAGCTGTCGAACCGCGAGTCCGCGCTCCTGCTCGCCACGCAGAGCGTGTCGATTGCCGAGAACAACCTCAAGAACCTTATCCTGCGCGACCCGCTCGCGCCCGAGTGGTCGCGCGTCCTCGTCCCGACCGACCAGCCGTCGTTCGACGACACGCCCGTCACGCTTGAGACGGCCCTGAAGGAAGCGCGCGACAACCGGCCCGAGTTGCGCCGCCTGCGCATCGACCAAGAGATTAGCGACATCGACATCACCTACTTCAAGAACCAGACGAAGCCGCAGATTAACCTGACCGGCACGCTCTCGACGACGGGCCTCGCGGGCACGCCGAGCGTTGCGACCGGCACGACGCTCCGCGACCTCATTGGCGGCAACCCCAACGCGAACGCCGATGCGTTCCTGCTCCAACAACTCAACCGCACGCGCGACGAAGTTGGCTTGCCCCCGATTGTCCCGCCGCAGGTCGCGGCCGAGACGGGCGTCCCCACGCAGTTCAACGGCGGCTACTTCCGCACGCTGCGCAACCTCTTCAGCTTCGACACGCGCAACATCGTCGCGGGCGTGACCATCTCGATTCCCCTGCGCAACCGCACGGCCGAGGCCAACCTCGCCGCCGCGCGCATCGAGCGCGAGCAACTGGCCGCCAACACGCGCGCGCAGGAGCAGGTCGTCGAGGTCGAGGTACGCAACGCGGCGCAGTCGGTCGAGACGGCCCGCCGCCGCGTGCTAGCGGCGCGCGAGGCGCGCGAGAACGCCGAGCTTCAGCTCGCCGGTGAGCGCCGCCTCTATCAGGTCGGCCGCTCGACAACGTTCCTTCTCTTCCAGCGCGAGAACGCGCTCGTCAACGCGCGTAACCAAGAACTGCGCGCTGAGACCGACTACAACAAGGCGCTCGCCGAGTTGCAGCGCGCGACCTCGACGACCCTGCGCGTCAACAACGTCGTCATCGAGACGCCGACGCTCGACTAGACTTCCGGCGACGGACTTTAGACGCGCTTCACGAACAGCGGCGCGGGCTTCTTCAAATCCTCGAATCTCAGATTCACGTTTGAGATTCGAGGATTTTTCTTTTTGAAGTTGCGCTACAATCCCCCCGCTTGAAAGTCACGGCCACCATCATCACTCACAACGAGGCGTCGAACGTCGCGGCCGCGTGCGAGTCGGTCGCGTGGGCCGACGAGATTCTGGTCGTCGACTCGGAATCGACCGACGCGACCGTTTCGATAGCCGAGAGTTGCGGGGCGCGCGTCGTCGTCCGCCCGTGGCCCGGCTTCGCGGCGCAGAAACAGTTCGCGGCCGAAGAGGCGCGCCACGAGTGGGTCTTTAGTCTCGACGCCGACGAGAGAGTTTCCGAAGAGTTGCGCACGAGCATCGAAGACCTGCTCTTCTCGCGCGAACAGCCGAGCGCGGACGGCTACCGCGTCGCGCGTCGCTCCTTCTACATGGGCCGCTGGATACGCGGCGGCGGTTGGTATCCCGACCACCAACTTCGTCTCTACCGCAAAGACCTTGGGCGTTGGGAAGGCGCTTACATACACGAGTCGGTGAAGATGGCCGAAGGGTCGCGCGTCGAGACTCTGCGCGGTGACCTCCACCACTACAGCGTCCGCGACGCCGCGCACCACCACCGCATGATCGGCGAGCGTTACGCCCCGCTCGCCGCGCGACAGATGTACGAGGCGGGCCGACGCACCTCGCCCGCGCGCGTCGCCACGGCCGCGCCGGCCGCTTTCTTGCGCAGCTTCCTACTCAAAGGCGGCTGGCGCGACGGCCTCGCAGGCTACGCAATCGCACGCTTCGCCGCGCACCACGCCTTCCTCAAACACCTCATGTTGTGGGAAATGCAGAAGGGCAAAGAAGCGGACAAGTAAAGTGTCTACTCTTCGTCAGTGATTTCGATGCTCGTCGGCGGAAGCAGGCGGCGTCGCTCTTCGGTTCTTGGGATGGGGCGCGGGATGTCTTGGGCGAGTATCACTTGCGCGAGGAGGAGGTCTTCTAGCTCGCGGTTCTCGGAGATGCGGCTGCCTTGGTCGAGGATGGCGAAGAAGATTTTCCCCACGCGCTCCGTGTAGACGACCCCCGCGAGGCTCGCCATCCCGCCGTCGACTTCGGCCGTCAGCGTGCCGGTTTTGCCGACGAGCGCGCCGTCGAGCGGACTGCCTTCGAGCCTGCGCCGGAGCGTCCCCGCGTCGTCGCTCGCCACCGGCATCAGGTCTTCGAG
>DASUNL010000425.1:0-6332 GCA_036277175.1 Pyrinomonadaceae bacterium
CGAAGAATCACGCGGGCGTCGCCGTCGTCGTCTCGCCCGACGACTACGCGGGCGTGCTCGAAGAGTTGTCTTCACAGGACGGCGCGCTCTCGCTCTCGACGCGCCGAAGGCTTGCGCGGCTGGCTTTCCACCGCACGGCCATCTACGACTTCGCGATTTACGCCTACCTCGAATCGAAGAGCGCCGGCGCGCACGGCCCCGGCGGTGTCGCCAACGGCGTCGGAGGCGGCCACGGCGCTGATTCCGAAACCGGCGGCTTTCCGCAGCGTTCACATCCTTTCGAGCAAGCTCTGCCGAGCGGCGGCGGTCTTCCCGCTTCCATGTCTTGGACGGCGAGCAGAACCGCCGAATTGCGTTACGGCGAAAACCCGCACCAGCAGGCCGCGCTCTACAACTTGGGCGAGATGGGAGGCGTCGCGCGCGCGGAGGTGCTCGCGGGCAAGGAGATGTCTTTCAACAACTACGTGGACGCCGACGCCGCGTGGCAACTTGTCTGCGACTTTGAAGAGACGGCGTGCGCCATCATCAAGCACATGAATCCTTCGGGCGTCGGCGTGGCCGCGACGCTCGAAGAGGCTTACCGGCGCGCGCTCGCTACAGACCCTGTCTCGGCCTTCGGCGGCATCGTCGCCTTCAACCGTAACGTGGACGCCGCGACCGCGCGCGCCGTCACCGAGATTTTCACCGAGGTCGTCATCGCCCCCGACTTCGACGCCGAGGCGGTCGAGGTCTTGAAGTCGAAGAAGAACCTCCGTGTCCTGCGCGCGGGGCGCGCTGAAAGTCCGCAAGGGTTCGACTTCAAACGCATCACTGGCGGCCTGCTCGTGCAGACGCGCGACACGCACCGTTTGACGAAGGACGCGCTGAAGGTCGTCTCTAAGCGTGCGCCGACTGATGAGGAGACGGCGGCACTGCTCTTCGCTTGGACGGTCTGCAAACACACGAAGTCGAACGCCATCGTCTACGCGCGCGCGGGGCAGACCGTGGGCGTCGGCGCGGGGCAGATGTCTCGCGTCGATTCCGTCCGCATCGGCGCGATGCGCGCGCGGCTCGCGGTCGAAGGCTCCGTGCTCGCCTCCGACGCCTTCTTCCCCTTCCGCGACGGCATCGACGAGGCGGCCAAGCACGGCATCACCGCCGTCATCCAGCCCGGCGGCTCCGTGCGCGACAACGAAATCATCGCCGCCGCCGACGAACACGACCTCGCGATGGTCTTCACCGGCATACGTCATTTCAGACATTGATACGCAGACTCTCTCAGCGTTTGACCCGACGAAGCTAAAGGAGAACTCGACATGCGACCGACCAAACTGAAGCTCATCTGTCTCACGGCCTGTGCGCTCTTGATGCTCGCTCTTCCCGTCGAAGCTCAGCGCGGCACGAGCCAGCGCGTGCGTTTCGCGCGCGGGCGCACGACGGCCGTACTGCGCGGCGCGGTCGTGCGCGGCACGCAGAACCGTTACATCCTCGGCGCGCGCGCCGGGCAGACGATGACCGTTCACATCACCTCGCGCGGGAATAACGCGGTCTTCACCATCCTCGGGCCGGACGCGACCGCGCTCGATGGCACGGAAGAAGGTATGGACTCGACCGACTGGTCGGGCGAGCTGCCGCTCTCGGGCGACTACTCAATCTGGGTCGGGCCGACGCGCGGTAACGCGACTTACACGCTTGAAGTGACGATTCGCTGAGCGCGCGCGGCGCGTCGTGCCGCGCGGCCGGGGCGGCGCTTGCCCTCGCGCGGCTCAATCGTTAATACTTACGCCACGCGAAAAGCTTTGCGGCGTCTTCCCGTTTCACTCGTTTAACCAGAGGGCAACAGATGTCGGACATTGAAATCAGCTCGGGACAGAACGGCGGGCAGCCCGTGCGCTGCCGCTACTGCGGACAACTCAACAACAAGCGCGAGGGCACGAACGGACAGGCGCGCTGCGGGCGCTGCCGATTGACGCTCTCGGACGAGCCGCACATCAAGTTCGCGGACTTAGACAAACACGAGTACATCCACCCGGCCGACAGCCGCGCGCTCGCCGCACTGCGCACCATCCCCGGCATCGACTCGGCGCTGAAAAAGCTGCTCGAAGTGACGGGCGAGTCCGCCATCCGCGTCATCTTTACGGCGTCGGCCGTCAAGGTCACGCCGCAGCAGTGCCCCGACCTCTACGCGAAACTCCAAGTCGCCTGCACGACCTTGGGCGTCGACATGCCGGAGCTTTTCGTCCAGCAGAACCCCATCGTCAACGCCTTCACGGGCGGCGTCAAACACCCCGTCATCGTGCTCCACTCGCAGCTCATCGAGCGTCTGAACGACGAAGAGGTCTTGGCCGTCATCGCGCACGAGGTCGGCCACATCCACGCCGAGCACGTCCTCTACATCACGGCGGCGCGTCTCTTGGAAGCACTCGCTAACGTCGCCATCGCGGCCTCTCCGATTGCGAACATCGTGGCGCAGATACTTTCGGGGACGATGCGCGCGGCGCTTCTGGCGTGGGCGCGCCGGGCGGAGCTTTCGTGCGACCGCGCGGCGCTGCTCGTCGCGCAAGACCCGCACGTCATCGGGCGGACGATGATGAAGCTGTGCGGCGGGACGTTCGCGTCGAAGGTCGACTACGAGCAGTTCCTCGCGCAGGCGCGCGACTTCCAGAAGAACTACGACGAGAAGGCGCTCGACCGCTTCTGGGCCGACATCATCACGTCGGGCCTCTCGCACCCGTTCCCCGTCTGGCGCGTCTCGGAAATCCTCAAGTGGGTCGAGAGCGGCGAGTATCAGAAAGTCATCGAACGCGCGCCCGCCAGCGTCGCCGCGTAAACGCTCGTCGCCGCGCAAACGCTCGTCGCGCGCGCGCCGCCGCCCGCAGACCTGAGAGGACATCGCACGTTATGTTGATGCAGGACAAAATCGGAATCGTCTTCGGCGTCGCCAACAAGCGTTCAATCGCTTGGGCGACGGCGCAGTCGCTCGCGGGCGCGGGCGCGCAGCTCGCCTTCACCTACCAGAACGAGCGCCTGCGCGAGAACGTCGAGGAACTGACGGCCAAGCTCTCGGGCGACCCGCTCTGCGTGCAGTGCGACGTGGTCAACGCATCCGAAGTCGAGCAGGCGTTCGCGCGCGTGCGTGAGCGTTTCGGGCGTTTGGACTTTCTCGTCCACAGCCTCGCCTTCGCCCCGCGCGAGGCGCTCGAAGGCGAATACTTGGCGACGACGCGCGAGGCGTTTTCGACGGCGCTCGACATCTCGGCCTACTCGCTCGCGGAACTCGCGCGCGCGGCCGCGCCCCTGATGACCGAGGGCGGGAGCATCGTCTCGATGACCTATTACGGCGCGGAGAAGGTCGTGCCGAACTACAACGTGATGGGCGTCGCCAAGGCCGCGCTCGAAGCGAGCACGCGCTACCTCGCCTCCGACCTCGGCCCGCGCGGCATCCGCGTCAACGCCGTCTCGGCCGGGCCGCTCAACACTCTGGCGGCGCGCGGCGTCGGACACCTCGGACAGATGCTCAAGCACCACGCCGAGCGCGCGCCCTTGCGTCGCAACGTCGAGGCGCGCGAGGTCGGCGACGCCGCGCTCTTCCTTTGCAGCCCCCTCTCCTCCGGCATCACCGGCGAAGTCCTCCACGTGGACTGCGGCTATAACATCATGGCTTTTTAAGCACTCGGCGGTCAGCAGTCAGCGTTCGGCTAAGACAAAAAGCTGAGTGCCGAGTGCTGATTGCTGACCGCTTCTTCTATGGCAAAGACTAAGTCTGACAACGCGAACGGGCCGGGGGGGCAGAGGCGCGCGGCGACGCAGGACGAGCAACTGCTTGAGTCGCCGAGGGCCGACGAGTTCACGCACACCGACACGTGGCGCGTCTTCCGCATCATGGGCGAGTTCGTCGAAGGGTTCGACGACCTTGCGACCATCTCGCGCGGCGTCTCCATCTTCGGCTCGGCGCGCACGGCCGAGGACGACCCGATGTACGCGGCCGCGCGCGAGACTGCCGCGCAACTCGTCCGCGCAGGCTTCGCCGTGATTACGGGCGGCGGCCCCGGCATCATGGAGGCGGCCAATCGCGGCGCGCTCGACGCGGGCGGCGTCTCGGTCGGCTGCAACATCGAATTGCCGTTCGAGCAGCGGCCGAACCCCTACCAGACGCGCTCGCTCACCTTCAAATACTTCTTCGTGCGCAAGACGATGTTCGTCAAGTACAGCACGGCCTTCATCATCTTCCCCGGCGGCTTCGGCACGCTCGACGAGCTGTTCGAGTCGCTCACGCTCATCCAGACCAAGAAGATTCGCAACTTCCCCGTCGTCATGTTCGGCAAGGCTTACTGGGGCGGGATGATGGACTGGATTCGTGACGTGATGCTGGCCGACGGCAAGATTAGTCGGGACGACCTGCGACTGCTTCACCTGACGGACTCGCCCGAAGAGATAGTCCGCGTCGTCGTCGACAGTCAGGACTCCCTGCGCAAGCTCGACAAGTCAATCAGCTACGACTACTGAGTTCAAACTTTGCGCGTGCTGTAGGGCGGGCGGACGTTGCCGGTGAGCCATTCGAGGTAGGGCGCGGACGACTCCGTGATGGGCACGGCGACGATTTCGGGCGTGTCGTAGGTGTGCAACGCGCGCACCTCGCGCTCAAGCTCGTCAAAACAGGCGCGCGTCGTCTTGGCGAAGAGAAGAATCTCCGGCTCGCGCCGAACCTTCCCCTCCCAACGGTAGACCGACTCGATTTCCGGAAGTATCTGGACGCACGCCGCGAGGTGCGCGCCGACGAGCATCTCGGCCAGACGCGCCGCCTCCTCGCGGCTCCCGGCCGTTATAATCACGACAATCGCATCGCTCGCCGTGTCGCTCGTCATCAGTCGTCGCTCCGCGCCTCTTCATCCTCCTCGTCGGTCGTCCCCGTGAGCGGCGTCGTGTCGCCTCCGAAGAAGGAGTTATAAAGCTCCTGCGCGCGGTCGAGGTCGCGCTCGTCGACGATGACTTGCGCGCCGGGCGAGGTCGTCGAGAGCAGGGGCGAGAAGGCGTCCATGCCGCCCGACTGGACGGCGGCGCGCACCCCGTTCTGCGTGAGGATGTCCAAAACCATCTCGGCCTCGGCCGGAGAGCCGAGCGTGTGGAGCGGGACAAAACTCGCCTCGCTGTAATCGCGCGCGCCATCTTCGGCCGACAGACGCTCGACCAACGCCGCGCCGTCGTCCGGGCACGTCTCGATGCCCGGCTGATACTCCGACTCGCAAACGGGACAGAACATTTGATTCCCCCAGATGAGTTGTTTGAATTGACGGCGAGATTATAGCAAACAAGCACTCAGCAATCAGCACTCAGCCGTCAGCTCGAACAAAAAAGCTGGCGGCTGAGTGCTGATTGCTGACCGCTATTTCGTCGCTTCGACGGCGCGCTCGAAGGGGATTTCGTCGAAGTGGGTCATCCGCTTGAAGTCGCGGAAGCGCCCGTTGATTTCGTCGTGCGTGAGGCGCGCGACGCGCTCCGTGCCGAACTCTTCGACGTTGAAGGAGGCCATCACCGAGCCGTAAATCATCGCGCGGCGCAGGGTCGCGTCGTCGGTCGAGTCGTGGCCCGCGAGGTAGCCCATGAAGCCGCCGGCGAAGGTGTCGCCCGCGCCCGTCGGGTCGAAGACCGACTCCAAGGGGTAAGCGGGAATGGCGAAGTAGGTCTCGGGCGTGAACATCGCCGCGCCGTACTCGCCGCGCTTGACGACGAGCGCGCGCGGCCCCCACGACAGGATCGCGCGCGCCGCGCGGATGAGGTTCGGCTCGCCCGAGAGCTGCCGCGCCTCGGCGTCGTTGATGATGACCACATCCACGGCGCTGATCGCGTCCTTCACCGCGTCGGGCACGCTCGTGATCCAGTAGTTCATCGTGTCGAGCGCGACCAGCTCGGCGCCGCGCACCTGCTCGCGCACCTCGCGCTGGAGGTCGGGCTGGATGTTGCCGAGGAAGACCATCCGCGCGCCCCGCGACGCCTCGGAGAGCTTCGGCTGGAAGTCGGCGAAGACGTTGAGCTGCGTGTCGAGCGTGTGCGCCGTGTTGAGGTCGAAGTCGTAGCGCCCGCGCCAGAAGAAGGTCTTCCCGTCGGCGATCCGCTCAAGGTCGCCCGTGTCGATGCCGCGGTCCTCGAAGACCGACATCTCCTCCGCGCCGAAGTCGCCGCCGACCACGCCGACCACGCGCACGTCCGTGAAGAAACCAGCCGACAAAGAAAAATGGGTGGCCGAGCCGCCCAGCATTTTTTCGCGCTTCCCGAAAGGCGTCTCGACCGCGTCGAACGCCACCGAACCGACGACTAACAATGACACTGGTGGGTTTTCTCCTGTAGTTGATTAA
>DASUNL010000426.1:0-8679 GCA_036277175.1 Pyrinomonadaceae bacterium
GTCGAAGCGCCGCCCGGCGCGGGGAAGACGACGCGCGTGCCCGGTCGTCTGCTTGATGAGGGCATTGCTGACGGGCGAGAGGTCTGGGTGCTTGAGCCGCGACGGATGGCGGCGCGACTGGCGGCGCGTCGTGTCGCGGAAGAGCGCGGCGAAAGTGTCGGCGAGACGGTCGGCTATCAGGTGCGTTTCGAGGAGGTAGGCGGGCCTCGGACGCGCCTGCGCTTCCTGACCGAAGGCGTGTTCACACGTCGCCTGCTCTCGGACGAAAAACTCTCACGCGCTGGCGTCGTCATCCTCGACGAATTTCACGAAAGACACTTGCAGGCCGACCTCGCGCTCGCGCTCCTGCGGCGTCTGCAAAAGGGCGCGCGACCCGACCTGCGCGTCGTCGTCATGTCGGCCACGCTCGACGCGCGCCCCGTCGCGGACTTTCTCGGCGACTGCCCCTCGCTCCGTTCCGAAGGTCGTCTCTACGAAGTCAAAGTCGAACACGCCGCGCGGCCAGACGAGCGGCCGTTAGCAGCGCAGGTCGCGGAGGCGGTCGGGCGCGTCATCGCGGAAGAGCGAGACGGCGACGTGCTCGTCTTCCTTCCGGGCGCGGCCGAGATACGACGCGCGTCGGAGCTTACGGCTACGCTCGCCGCGCGACACGACTTGTTAGTGCTCCCGCTTCACGGGGAGCTGCCGCTCGCGGAGCAGGACAGGGCCGTGCGCCCCGCGCCGAAGCGCAAAGTTATTCTCTCGACGAACGTGGCTGAAAGCTCCGTGACGATTGACGGCGTCGTGGCCGTCGTCGATTCGGGGCTGGCGCGCACGGCGACGCACTCGCCTTGGTCGGGCTTGCAGACGTTAGGCGTCGCGCGCGTCAGTCGCGCGTCGGCTGTGCAGCGCGCCGGTCGCGCGGGCCGCACGCGCCCCGGCCGTTGTCTGCGGCTCTACACGATGCAGGATTTCAACGCGCGGCCCGAACACGAGACGCCGGAGATACTGCGCGCCGACTTGGCCGAGGCCGCGCTTGAGTTGCACGCTTCGGGCGTCGCGGACTTGCGTGGCTTCGAGTGGTTCGAGCGGCCGCCCGAGACGGCGCTCGACGCGGCCGATGAGCTTCTGCGACGTTTGGGCGCGCTCGATGCGTCGGGCGTCGTCACGGAGAAAGGAGCGCGCATGCTTCGCCTGCCGCTTCATCCGAGATTGGCGCGCGTCGTCGTCGAGGCGGAGGCGCGCGGCGTGTCGGAAGAGGCGTGCGCCGTCGCGGCGCTTGCCAACGAGCGCGACATACGCGCGCGCGACGTGTTTCTCGAAGCCGGGGCGCGCGAGGAGAGGGGCGCGAAGCGCGAAGGCCCGTCCGATTTGCTTGAGCTGCTCGACCTCTTCGAGGAAGCGTCGCGCGCGGAGTTCGCGTCGTCGCGTCTTTACTCCTTGAACCTCAACCCGCACGCGGTTCGTCGTGTCGAACGCGCGCGCCGTCAAATCGCGCGGCAGCTCCGTGGGTTGAAGAGAGACGCGCTGGTCGAAAAAGGAAGTGTTGTTGCGCGGAGCGACGACAGGGAAGAGGCGTTGTTGATTTCGATTCTGACAGGCTATCCCGACCGCGTCGCGCGAAGGCGCGCGAGTGTTGAGGCGTCGGGCGGAGCGGGCGCGGAGCTTTTGCTCGCGGGCGGCGGCGCTGCGACACTCGCGCCGGAGAGCGTCGTCGGCCGCGCGCAGTTTCTCGTCGCCGTCGACGCGGAGGAGAGGCGCGACGCGGCGTCGAGGCGGCAGGGGCGCGCGGGTGGGACAATCGTCCGCGCGGCGAGCGCGATTGAACCCGAATGGCTGCTCGACCTCTACGCGGAGCGCATCGCGGAGACGACCGAAGTCGAATGGAACGCGCGCGCCGAGCGCGTCGAGACGACGACGCGCCTCGTCTACGACCGTGTAGTGCTCGACGAGCGACGCGCGAGCGAGGCGGGCACGGAAGAGGTGACGCGCGTGCTTGCCGAAGCGGCGCTCGACGCGGGCCTCGACGCCTTCGCCGAACGCAAACACCTCGACAACTTTCTCGCCCGCGTAGCGTTCCTCTCAACAACTTTTCCCGAAGCCGACATCCCCGCGCTCGGCGAAGAGGACGCGCGCGACGCGCTCAGTTCACTCTGCGAGGGTCTCAAGAGTTTCGCCGAGCTTCGCGCGGCGGCGCGCGGCGGCGGCCTCGTCGAGACGCTGCGACGAAGGCTCAAGCCCGAGCACGCGCGTCTGCTGGCGACGGCCGCGCCCGAACGTGTCGCGCTCGCGCGCGGGCGTCAGGCGCGCGTCAACTACGAGCGGGGCAAGCCGCCTTGGGTGGCTTCGCGTCTACAGGATTTTTTCGGGATGACCGAAGGCCCGCGCGTCGGCGGCGGCCGCGTCGCACTCGTCCTTCACCTGCTTGCGCCGAACCAGAGGCCCGTGCAGGTGACGACCGATCTGGCGGGCTTCTGGTCGCGTCACTATCAGCAGGTTCGGCGCGAGCTGTCGCGTCGCTACCCGCGCCACGCTTGGCCCGAAGACCCGCTCGCCGCCGAGTTGTAAAAAAAAATCTGGAGCGGCACGAACCTTTTTGGCTTCTGATTGTGTCTAAGTCGGCAGACGCGCCAACTCGTCTCCGGCGCAAGACCGAAAGAGCACTACCGTTCTTAAGTCCGGCAACACGAAACCGAACCCGCGCGGAACAATCCGGGCCGGGGCGTGCGGACGTGCGCCGCGCAACCTACCTCCAACGGGGGCTTCGATGACTCGAACCAAAACCTTCGCCGCCATCCTCTTCAGCTTCTATCTGGCCTTCGGGTCGCTGACGCCTCTCTTCGAGCGCGCGCACGCCGCCGGCGAGTTAACAGACATGAACGACGCGACGCCCGCGCAGAGCGCGACGCCGGAACAGCCGACGGGCCTGCGCTTCCGTCTGAGCGAAGGCGCGGAGCAGCAGGAGACGCAAGCGCCTTCGGAAGTGGCGCGCGCGGAAAAAATCTCCGACGCCGAGGCGCGCAAAATCTTCGAGCGACTGCCGCCGCTCAAAACGGACGGCGCGGACGAGCAGGAATTCAACCTGCGCGAGAGGTCTCTCCCCGCGCCGCGCACGGGTCAGACCGTGCTCGCCACGTTCCCCGCAAGCGAGCAACTCGCGCCGCCCGACGCGACGGGCGCGCAACCGTTTCAAGTGTTGCGCAACTCGCCGGTCGGCAACGTCCCCATCGCGCCGCAGTTGAGCATCACCTTCTCCGAGTCGATGGTCGCCATCACCTCGCTCGCGGAGCTTGAAGCGGTCGAGCCGCCCGTCCGTCTCTCGCCGCAGCCGGCGGGACGCTGGCGTTGGCTCGGCACGAAGACACTCATCTTCGACCCGGCCGGTGAGCGCATGCCGATGGCGACCGTCTACACGGCCAACGTGCCGGCGGGGACGAAGTCGGCGAACGGCGGCACAATCAAATCGCCTCATACGTGGACGTTCTCGACCCCGCCGCCGCAGATGAAGGTGGGACACCCGCAGGGCGGCCCCTTCCGTCGCGACACTTTGATGTTCGTCGAGTTCGACCAGCAGATTGACCCGGAGGCCGTGCTGCGCACGATGAAGGCGCAGGCGGGAGGCGCGTCAATTCGTCTGCGACTCGCGACCGCCGAGGAGATTGAGAGTGACGAGGCCGTGAAGCATCTCTCCGCGTCGGCGACGAAGGGGCGTTGGCTGGCCTTCCGCGCGGTGACGGCCGAGGGCGAGACGAAAGACGCGCTGCCCGGAAACACGTCCGTGTCCGTGCAAATCGGCCCCGGCACCCCGTCGGCCGAGGGGCCGCGTGTGACCGAGGCCGCGCAGAGCATCGGGTTTCAGACTTTCGGCCCGCTCCGCATCACGGGCAGCGAGTGCGGCTACGAGAGAAGGTGCTCGCCCTTCGACACGTTCGAGATTCGCTTCAGCAACCCGCTCGACGGAGTCGCCTTCGATGCGTCGCAGGTGCGAATCACGCCGGAGCTTCCCGCAGCGAACATCTCGGTCAGCGGCAACTCCATCATGGTCGGCGGCGTGAAGAAGGCGCGCACGCTTTACAAGGTCGCGTTCGACCCGGCGCTCCGCGACCAGTTCGGGCAGACGCTCGGCGCGTCGCAGCCCGTCAGTTTTCAAGTCGGCTCGGCCGACCCGAGCTTCGGCGCGGCGGGCGGAAACTTCGTCGTCCTCGACCCGGCGGGCGAGCCGACCTTCTCCGTCTACACCGTCAACCACGCCTCGCTCAAGGTGAGCCTCTACGCCGTCACGCCCGCCGACTGGCAGCGTTACGGCGCTTACATGCGTTTTGTGAGCGGCTACTACGACGGCGAGAAGAATAAACAGACCACGCCGCCGGGACGACGTGTCCAGTCGCGGACGCTCAAGCTTGAGAACAAGCCCGACGAGATGGTCGAGACGCGCATCGACCTCAGCCCGGCTCTCAAGGACGGCTGGGGGCAAGTCTTCGTCGTCGTCGAGGAGATGCGCAGGCGCAAGGATGAGCGCGAGACCGTCTTCGCTTGGGTGCAGCGCACGCGCATCGGACTCGACGCCTTCGCCGACAACGAAGAGCTTGTCGGTTGGGCGACCTCGCTCGAAGACGGTCGCCCGCTTCCGGGCGTCGAGCTGCGAATCATGCCCGACGCGCAATCGTCGGTGACGACCGGCGCTGACGGCGTCGCGCGCATCGCGCTCGCCTCCAACACGTCAACCGGCGCGAGCATTCTTCTCGCGCGGCGCGGCGACGACGAGGCGTTTTTGCCCGAGCAGGCCGACTGGTGGCACAACACGACGAACTGGCGCAAGAGCGTGTGGGGCGACCAACTGCGCTGGTTCGTCTTTGACGACCGCAAGATGTACCGGCCGGGCGAAGAGGTGCGCGTTAAAGGTTGGCTCAGGCGCGTCGGCGCGGGCAAGATGGGCGACATCGGCGCGCTGGCCGGCGCGGCCGAAACCGTCTCTTACTCCTTGCGCGACTCGCGCGGGAACGAAATCGCGAAGGGCACGGCCGTGCTGAACTTGCTCGGCGGTTTCGACTTCGCTCTGAAGCTTCCGCCGACGATGAATCTCGGTCAGGCTTACATCCAGCTTCAGGCGGTCGGCGGAAGCGGCGTGTACGGCGGCGGCACGAATCACGGACACACCTTTCAGGTGCAGGAGTTCCGACGCCCCGAGTTTGAGGTGACGGCCAAGGCGAGCGAGGGGCCGCACTTCATCGGCTCGCACGCGCAGGCGACCGTCTCCGCGAGCTACTACGCGGGGGGCGGCCTGCCCAACTCCACAGTCGTTTGGAACGTGACGGCGACGCCCGGACACTACACGCCGCCGAACCGCGACGACTTCACCTTCGGCAAATGGATTCCGTGGTGGGACTACTCCGGCTCACGGCACACCGCCGCGCCGAACACAAAGATTTTCGGCGGAACAACCGACGCGGCCGGTCGTCATCACCTGCGCATCGACTTCGACGGCGTCAACCCGCCGCAGCCGACTTCCGTCGTCGCGCAGGCGAGCGTCACGGACGTCAACCGGCAGATGTGGACTTCGCGCGCGACGATGCTCGTCCACCCCGCAGACCTCTACGTCGGCATTCGCAGCGAGCGCACCTTCGTACGCGAGGGCGAGCCGTTCGTCGTGCAGACAATCGTCACAGACTTGGACGGCAAGGCCGTCGCCGGTCGCGACGTGCGCGTGCGCGCCGTTTTGCTCGACTGGGTTTACATTCAGGGCCAGTGGAAACAGAAGGAGTCGCAGGAGCAGGAGTGCGCGGTCAAGTCGGGCGCGGACGCGGTCAAGTGTACGATTCAGACGAAGGGCGGCGGCGTCTACCGCGTCACGGCGCGCGTGTTGGACGACCGCGAGCGGCCGAACGAGAGCGAGTTGACGTTGTGGGTCGCGGGCGGCAAGCAGCCGCCGCAGCGCGACGTGGCGCAGGAGAAGGTCGAGCTGATTCCCGACCGCAAGGAATACCGCGCGGGCGAGACGGCCGAAGTTCTCGTCCAGTCGCCCTTCTTCCCGGCCGAGGGCGTGCTGACGCTGCGCCGCTCCGGCCTCGTCCGCACCGAGCGGTTCACGATGAACGAGCCTTCGCACACGCTCAGGATTCCGATTGACGCCGCCTACACGCCGAACATCAACGTGCAAGTTGACCTCGTCGGCTCGGCCGCGCGCGTAACCGACACGGGCGCGACGGACGAGAAGCTGCCGCGACGGCCCGCCTTCGCCGTCGGCACGCTGAACCTCTCTGTCCCGCCGCACGAACGTAGGCTTAATGTCGTGGCGACGCCGCGCGACGTGGCCGTCGAGCCGGGCGGTGAGACGACCGTGGCCGTCGAGGTGAAGGACGCGGCGGGGCGTCCGGTCGCGGGCGGCGAGCTGGCCGTCATCGTCGTCGACGAGTCGGTGTTGGCGTTGACGGGCTATCGCCTCGATGACCCGGTCGGCGTCTTCTACGCCTTGCGCGGCGCGGACGTGAGCGACCACCACCTGCGCAAAAACGTGCAGCTCTCGAACCCGCTCGACCTTCAACAGCTTCCCATAAACGGCAGAACCGGCGTCGGGGGCGCGGGTGTAGGGGGCGGGGGCGGGCCAATCTCTGAGTCGGTGACGGTCACGGCGGCGGACGCCTCGCCGCGCAGGGCGCAGCGCGCGAGGATGGCGCCCATGATTGCCGGTCAGAGGAATGAGAGCCAAGACTTCAACTTCATGATTGACGGGCTTGCGAAGTCCGCCGGCGAAGATGCAGGCGAGTCGGGTGAAGCGATACGTCTGCGCGAAAACTTCAACGCGCTCGCCGTCTTCGCGCCCGCAGTCCCCACGGACGCGGCGGGCCGCGCCGAGGTGAAGGTGAAAGTCCCCGACAACCTGACGCGCTACCGTGTGATGGCCGTCTCGGTCGCGGGCGGCCGCCAGTTCGGCTCGGGCGAGTCGGCGATTACGGCGCGCATGCCCTTGATGGCGCGTCCGAGCGCGCCGCGCTTCCTCAACTTCGGCGACCGCTTCGAGCTGCCCGTCGTCTTGCAGAACCAGACCGACCGCCCGGCCGAAGTCAAAGTTGCGGTGCGCGCCACCAACGCCGAGCTGACCGACGGCTTGGGCCGCCGCGTGACCGTCCCGGCGAACGACCGCGTCGAGGTGCGTTTCCCCGTCGCGGCCATGAAGGCTGGGACGGCGCGTTTTCAGGTCGGCGCGGTGACGGGCCGACACACCGACGCGGCGGAAATCTCTCTGCCCGTCTGGACGCCCGCGACGACCGAAGCCTTCGCGACTTACGGCGAGCTCGACGCGAGCGGCGCGAGCGTCGTGCAGCCGGTCAAAGCGCCCGCCAACGTCTTCCCGCAGTTCGGCGGGTTGGAGATAACGACCTCGTCGACGCAGTTGCAGGCGCTCACAGACGCGGTGCTCTACCTCGTCGCCTACCCATACGAGTGCTCGGAGCAGTTGTCTTCGCGCATCCTCGGCGTCGCCGCTTTGAAGGACGTGCTCTCGGCATTCAAGGCCAAAGACCTGCCGACGCCCGACGAGATGAAGAGCGCAGTGGCGCGCGACATCAAGCGGCTCGAAGGCAGACAGAACTCCGAGGGCGGCTTCGGCTTCTGGCGCAAGGGCGACGACGTGTGGCCCTACGTCAGCATTCACGTCGCGCACGCGCTCACGCGCGCCAAGGAGAAGGGCTTTGAAGTCCCCGACTCGATGCTCGAACGCTCGCGCAACTACCTGCGCAACATCGAGCGTCACATCCCCCATTACTACAGCCGCCAGTCGCGCGCCACGCTCATCGCCTACTCGCTTTACGTCCGCGCGCGCATGAACGACCGCGACGCGGCGAAGGCGCGTCGGCTCATCGCCACCGAAAAACTCGATAACCTCTCTTCCGAGGCCGTCGGCTGGCTCTACGCCGTTCTGACCGGCGACGCCGGGTCGCGGGCCGAGGTCGAGGCCATCCGCAAACTCCTCAACAACCGCGTCACGGAGACGTCGGGCGCGGCCCACTTCGTCACCGACTACAGCGACGACAACTATCTGCTCCTTCACTCCTCGCGTCGCGCCGACGGCATCATCCTCGAAGCCCTCATCGGCGACCAGCCGTCGAGCGACCTCATCAGCAAACTAGTGCGCGGCCTGCTCGCGCACCGCAAGCAGGGCCGCTGGAGCAACACGCAGGAGAACGTCTTCATCCTGCTCGCGCTCGACCGCTACTTCAACACCTACGAGCGCGTCACGCCCGACTTCGTCACGCGCGCGTGGCTCGGCGAGTCGTTCGCCGGACAGCAGGAGTTTCGCGGTCGCTCGACCGACTACCGGCAGCTCAACGTGCCGATGCGCGCGCTCGCCGAAGGCGACGCGACGAAGAACCTCATCATCAACAAGGAGGGGCAGGGAAGACTCTACTACCGCGTCGGCATGCAGTACGCGCCGACGAGTCTGAAACTCGCCCCGTCGGACAACGGCTTCGCGGTCGAGCGCGTGTACGAGTCGGTTGACGACCCGGCGGACGTGCGCCGCGCCGCGGACGGGACTTGGCGCGTGCGTGCGGGCGCGAAGGTGCGCGTGCGTCTGACGATGGTCGCGTCCGCGCGTCGCTACCACGTCGCGCTCGTCGACCCGATGCCTGCGGGGCTTGAGGCGATGAACCCCGAGCTCGCCGTGACGGGCAGCATCCCGCCCGACCAGAAGCGCAACGAGTC
>DASUNL010000427.1:0-2459 GCA_036277175.1 Pyrinomonadaceae bacterium
CCCGTCTTCGAGCGTCGCCCCGACCGTATCCTCACCCTTCGACGCCGCGACGAAGTGTCGCCACTCGGCCGCGTAGGTCGCGACGTACTCGCCGCCGCCGCGCGCGCGCGCGAGCATGCGCGGCAAAGCTCGCGCCGTCCGCACGAGTCCGCGCAGACGGACGCGCGCCGAGCCGGGATAATCGCCCGCGCCGAAACTCTCCAACCCGTCCGAGCGATAACAGGAGACGCGCAGGCGTCCGCGCTCGCCGAAGATTTCTATCTCGTGACTCTCGACCGTCCCCTCGCAGAAGGCCGCGACGACCTGCGCGCCGTCCTCCATCCGCACGGCGACCGTCGCCGTCTCGTCCTCCGTCCAGTCGGCGAAGACCTCGCGCGCCTCGCCGCCCAACAGGAAGCGCACGAGGTCGAAGTGATGGACGCCCAACTCCATAATCGCGCCGCCGCCCTCCTCGCGCCGCGCGCGCCACGCCGGGAACTCCGCGCCGAAGCGCACGCCGCTCGTCAAAACGGTGCGGACGAGCTTGACCCGCCCCAACCCGTCGCGCTCAAGAAGCGCACGCGCCTCACGCACGAGCGCGTGCCAGCGCATGTTGAAGCCGACCAACGCGACGACTGTCGCCGAAGCCCGCGCACGTTCCATCAACAGGTCGCACTCTTCGAGCGAGAGCGCGAGCGGTTTTTCGACGAACAGGTGCTTGCCCGCGTCGAGCGCGTCGAGCGCGACCTCCGCGTGCAGGCGCGGCGGGACGCAGACGGCGACGGCGTCCAACTCGACGGCGCGGAGCATCTCGCGGTAGTCCGTGAAGCGACGCGCGACGCCAAAGCTCGACGCCACGCGCGCGAGCCGCGCCGCGTCCGTGTCGGCTAGGGCGACCACCTCCGCGCCGCGCGTCTCGGCGAGCGCCGGAAGGTGTCGCGCCTCCGTCACGCGCCCGCAGCCCACCACACCCACACGTATCTTCTCGACTCCCAAATGAATCCTCTCCTAACGAATCCTCTCCTTCAACGCGCTCGACTCAAACGCGCCCGACGAAGCTACTACGCTCTCGCGACGAAACGACGCGCGCTCCACTTCACGGCGACGCGAGCGTGTAGACGAGCACGCGATGCTCGGGCGACTCGGCGAGGCCGTGAACGAGTCGCAGCTCGGGCGGCGTCTCGGCCGCGTCGAGCAGCCCTTTGAGTCGCATGTGCTTGACGCTGCGCTCGTTGATGATGACGTAGTCGGCGCGCTCGCGCCGCGCACGCGCGAGCATCTTAGCAAGCTCCTCGTCGGCGAGCGCGACGTGCCGTCCGCGTGCGTAGAAGGCCGCGACCGGCGCGGTGGACATGATGACCGGCGGAGCGCCGGCCGCGCCCTCGCGCTCGCGTATCCAGAGCGCGGCGCGCTTCTGCCCGTAGTAGTCGCCCCACTTGTCGCCGCGCAGAAGATAGACGAAGAGCGGCGCGAGCGACACGAGCAGCAACGCGACGACCGCCGGTCGCAACACGCGCGCGCCGCGTCGTCTAAACTTTTCCGCGACGCCCAAGCGCCGCGCCGTCCCGTTGGCCCAACGCTCGAACTCGATGACGCCCCGCGCCGTCCAACAAATGACGAGCGGCGCGAGTGGCACGAGGAAGCGTATGTTCGGCAGCGTCACGGCATAGCCGGCGAGCGTCGCCGCGAAGAAGAGGAGCAGGTAAGCTTCGCGCCCCGCGCGCGCGCGCGTCCAGCGCGTCGCGAACAGCCCGAGCGACGCCGCGACGACGAACGCCAGAGGGAAGACGAGGTTCAGCAACTCGTACTCGTAGCGCAGAGCCTTCGTCAACTGCACGACGGCGGTCGTCGCATCCGGGAAGAGTCCCGGCGCGTGCGGCACGACCTCGCCCGCGCGCCGACTCCCCTGCCACAGATGCCCGGCCAGCTTCGCGCTCAAAGTCCACGCGCCCGTCTCGCGCCGCAGATAAATCAAGTAAGGCAGCGCGACGACGAGAAACCCCGCGCACGCGGCCGCCGCGCCACTCAAAGAAGATTTGAGCGACGCCTTGCGCTCGCCGAACGCGCGCGCGCCGAGCGCGACGGCGGCGAGCAGAAGGACGTACCCGGCCGCCTCCGGCTTCAGCAAATAGCACGCGCCGAAGAGCGCGCCCGCCGTCAGAAACCTGCGCGCGCTCGACTTCGCGACGGCCGTCCAACCCGCCGCGACGCCGCACGTGAACAGCAGCGTGTAGACGGCCTCCGTCAGCATGACCGTCGAGTAGTAGACGAGCAGAGGGTGGAGCGCGACGAGCACGACCGACAGACGCGCCGCGTCGCGCCCGTAGGACTGGCGCGCGAGTCTGTAGGCGGCGAGGGTCAAGAGACTCCCCGCGACGACCGAGACGAAGCGGCCCGCCATCTCGATGTCATCAAAGACGAACGACGCCGCGCCCGTGAGCGCCGGGTAGAGCGGCGGCCAGTAGGCGCTCAAGCCTTCG
>DASUNL010000428.1:0-5509 GCA_036277175.1 Pyrinomonadaceae bacterium
GCCGCCTGCCCGTCACCTTCTACAAGTCGGTCGAACAGTTGCCGCCCTTCGAAGACTACCGAATGGAGGGGAAGACCTACCGCTACTTCAAGGGCGAGCCGCTCTACCCGTTCGGCTACGGGCTTTCATATACGACCTTCAAGTACGACAACCTCAAACTCGACTCTCGACGCTACACGACCGACCAGAACGTTGAACTGAGCGTCGAGGTGCAGAACACGGGCGCGCGCGCGGGCGACGAGGTCGTGCAGTTGTATCTGACCGACGTCGCGTCGAGCGTCACGCGGCCCGTCAAGGAGCTTAAAGGTTTCGAGCGCGTGACGCTCGCGCCCGGTGAACGTCGCCGCGTCGAGTTCGCGCTCGGCCCGGCCGAGCTTGGATTCTACGACCGCTCGATGCGTTACACGGTCGAGCCGGGCGCGTTTCGCGTCATGGTCGGCGCGAGTTCGGCGAGCGGGCTTGAGGCCAACTTCGAGGTGACGGGCAGGTAGAGAAGGAAAAAGTAAAAAGGTAAAAGGCAAAAGTTGAAAGGCGGAAGGTAAAGGCAGAAGGGCTTTGACGCTGACTGGAAAAATTCTTCTCGCGCGCGTCACCTTGCTTCTGCTCTGCGTCGCTTGCTGCGCGCAAGGCGCGGCGGCACAGACCGCCTACAGACTGTCGCGCGCCGACGGAGCCTTCCTCGAAGACCTCTCGCGCCGCTCCTTCCAATACTTCTACGACCACGCCGACGCGGAGACGGGCCTCGTCCTCGACCGCGCACGCACGGACGGACGCGCGCACGGCCCGGAACACCAGAGCCATCAAATCACAAGCTCGGCCGCGACCGGCTTCGGACTGACTGCCCTCTGCGTCGCCGCCGAGCGCGGCTGGATTACGAAACGGGAGGCGCGCGAGCGCGTGCGCCGCACCCTTCAGTTCTTCGCGCACAACGCGCCGCAAGAGCGCGGTTGGTTTCTACACTGGATGGACAAGCGTTCGGGCGCGCGTCGCTGGCAGAGCGAATACTCTTCGATTGACACGGCGCTCCTGCTCGCGGGCGCGCTCACCGCGCGCGGCTACTTCCGCGACGACGCTGAAATCGTCCGTCTCGCCACCGCAGTTTACGAGCGCGTCGATTTCCGATGGATGCTCGCAGGCCACCCGACGCAACTCTCGCACGGCTGGCGTCCCGAAACGGGTTTCTTGAAGCCGCGCTGGGACACCTACAGCGAGCACATGATTTTGCAGTTGCTCGCCGTCGGCTCGACGACGCACGCCGTCACGCCGCGCGCGTGGCTCGCGTGGCAGCGCGAGCGCATAACTTTCGCCGGACACACATACATCACGGGCGGCCCGCTCTTCGTCCATCAATACTCGCACGCATGGGTCGACTTCCGAGGAAGGCGCGAGGGCTGGTATCCGTTCACCGACTACTTCGCCAACTCCGTCACGGCGACGCGCGCCCACCGAGACTTCTGCCTCTCGCTCGCGCGCGAGTTCCCCGGCTACACGAGCGACGTGTGGGGCATCACGGCGTCCGACAGTCGTCGCGGCTACACCGCTTGGGGCGGGCCGCCGCGTCATCCGGACATCGACGGCACGGTCGTCCCCTCGGCGGCTGGCGGGTCTCTGATGTTCGCGCCCGACATCACCGTGCCCGCCCTGCGCGCGATGCGCGAGCGTTTCGGCGAAAGCGTCTACGGCCGCTACGGCTTCACCGACGCCTTCCACCCGACGAGCGGTTGGACGAACCCCGACGTCATCGGCATCAACGTCGGCATCACGCTTCTGAGCGCGGAGAACCTGCGGACGGGCAACGTCTGGCGCTGGTTCATGCGCAACCGCGAAATCGTGCGCGCGATGGACGCGGTCGGACTGCGGAGAACGCGGGCAGTCTCGCAGTTACGGCAGGAGGCTCAACACGACTTGCAGCCCCGATTGAAGCCCCGGAGGGTCTATCTTTCAACGAAGCGGGCGGCGGAAGATTCTGTAGCCCCAAGGGTCGAGCGCGACGACCGGGAGGGCCGCGACTCCTCGGCGCGCGGCGCGCTCGTCGGGCGAGGCTTCGGCCGTGAGCGGCGGGCGCGCGTCGGGCGTGAAGTCGGCAAACTGCCCGGCGGGCGCTTCGACCGTCACTGTGAAGGGCTGGCCGGAGAGGTTGATGACGACGACGACTTCTTCGACGTCGTCGCGGCGCACGAAAGAGACGACGCGCGTCTCGTCCGAATTCCTAAGCCACATCGTCTCGCCGCGCCTGAGGGCCGATAGCGTCTTGCGCAGCTTGATGAGTTGCTTGTAGGTGCGCGGGAACTCCTGACGCCGCTCGGCGATTTGCCAGAAGATGGGCAGGCGCTCGAAGAGCGCGGGCGCGCCCGACTCGGTCGTGTCGCCGACCTCCATGCCGTTGTAGAGCATCGGCACGCCGTCGAGCGTGAACACAAGCGCGGACGCGGCGAGCGCCGCCTGCTCGCCAAAGCGCGCGATGGCCCGCCGCTCGTCATGATTGTCGGAGAAGCGCATGTGCAAACTCCCGCGCGGGAACTTGCGCCGCTCATCCTCCCACGTCGCGCGTATCGCCGATGCCCCGCGACGACCCTGCAAAACATCTGTCAAAGCCGAGTGCATCGGCCACGCATAGTCGAAGTCGAACGCGCGCACAAGCAGGTCGGGCGTGTCCCACTCGGCGAGCATCACGATGTCGGGCTTCAACTTTTCCAACTCAGCGCGCGCGCTCTCCCAGAAGTCCGTCGGCACGAAGCCCGCCACATCGCAGCGGAAGCCGTCGAGGTCGTACTCCCTGAGCCAGAACTTGAGCATGTCAATCATGTAGGCGCGCAGGGCGGGGTTGTCGTAGTTGAGGTCGGCCACGTCGGCCCAGTCGGCGACGGGCGGGACGACCTTTCCCGTCGCGTCGCGCGTGTGGAAACCCGGCCGGCTCATCAGGACGCTGTCCCAAGAGGTGTGGTTGGCGACGATGTCGATGATGACCTTCATCCCGCGCTTGTGGGCTTCTGAGACGAGGCGTTTGAAATCTTCCTTCGTCCCGTAGTCGGGGTTAATCGCGTAGTAGTCGCGCACGGCGTAGGGGCTGCCGATTGTCCCCTTCTTGCGCTCCTGCCCCGTGGGGTGAATCGGCATTAGCCAGAGGATTGTGACGCCGAGGTCGCGCAGGCGGTCGAGCTGGCGCGTGACGCCCGCGAAATTGCCTTCGGGCGAGAAGGCGCGCGGGAAGATTTCGTAGACGACGGCGTCGCGCACCCATGGGCGCACCTGCCGCGCCTGCTGCTTCGAGTAGTCGCGCGCTTGTGTGCCCTGCCGCGCGCGCGCGTCCGTCGCGGCGAGGTGTGCGGACGCGAGGGCGGCGAGCGCGAGGGCCAAGAGCGTGCGCGCGTGTGTGCGGCGGGGTCTCATCAGTTCTGCTTCTCCCGTTTTCTTTTGACGTAGCGCGGCGTGTGGAAACCCTCTCGGTCGATGACGAGGCGGACGGGTTCGTTCGTTGCGCCGATTGTGACCTCGACCTCTTCCGAGTGGCGGCCCTCCCAGTCGCCCTGCGCGTTCTGCCCGCGCGCCTCGGCCACGAGCAGGTACGTGAAGCCCTCGTAGACCTTGAGCTTGAAGCGGCCCTGCTCGTCCGCCGAGTTCGTCATCTCGCCCCCGTCGCGCTCGGTGAACTCCAAGAGGAGTTGCGCGCGCGGGACGGGCGTGCCGTCGGGGTTGGTGACGACGCCCTCGATTTCGCGCGCGACGAGCGGCGGCGGCAGTCGGAACTCCACGGCCTCGTAGTCCATCCCCTCGACGACGTTGATGACGGTGGCGCGCGCCGTGTCGCGCACGCCGGGCAGGTACGCGCGCGGGAAGGGCGGGTCGTAGCTCGCGGGCTGCCCGCGCGAGTTGACGGCGAGGAGGTAGCGGCCGGGCACGACCCAGCCGAACTCATAACGCCCGTCGTCGTCCGTGTGGTTTTCGATGACCCCCTCGACAGGCTCCGCCGGTCGCCCCTCTTCGTCGAGCGGCACGAGACTGATTTTCGTCTCGACGGGCGCGCCCGTGTGGTCGACGACGCGGCCGCCGACGGTCGCGAGCGAGGTGACATTGAAGTGAACTATCGCGCAACGCCCGGCCGCGACCGCCACCGGCTGAACCGGCTCGGTGTAGAGGAAGCGCAGGTGGCTCGGCGTCCGCGCGCGCACCTTGTACGTGCCGGGACGGAGGCCGACGAGGCTGAAGTTTCCGTCCGCGTCCGTCCGCGCGCGCGCCTCGCGCCCGCCGCCCTCGACGACCACCTCGACATCGTCGAGCGGCTGTCGCTTGGCGAAGACGGTGATGCTCGCGCGCGTCTCGCGTGTGACCGAGCCGACGATGCTCGGCGTCGCGCGCCCGGCGGCGACGCCGCGCGCGAACTCAAGGTCTCGGCCCGCGCGCGCAAGCTCCTTCGTCCCGCTGCAACTGACGACGTAGATGCGCCCGTCCGCCGCGTCGCGCGCGCCGTAGACGAGGTAACGCTCGCCGACGCTGAATTGGTAGTCGCAGCTCGTCCCCTGCTCGTAGGTCTCGACCGTGTCGCCCGCGACGCCGCGGAAAGCCTCTTCGACGTCGAAGCGCGTCCGTCGGCCGCGCGACGTGACGATGCCCGGCTGGCCCTCGACCGGGACGGGCGGCCCGACCTCCGTCGCGACGCCCGTGAAGACGACCGGCGAGTTCCAGTAGAGCGTGCACGGCTGCGTCTCCGTGGAGCAGAGGCAGGCGCGCGCCTCGACGGACGCGAGGCACAACAGGACGGCCGCGCCCGCGAGGACGTTTGACAGCTTTACTCTCAACATCAGTTCGTCTCCCAAAATCAACGCGCGCGCACTACCCGCCCTACTTCCCCTCGTCGTCGACCAGCCCCGTGCTCGGCACGGGCTGCGCCGTCATCGTCGTCGTTAGAGGCTCTTGCTCGTCGCCGCGTATCACGTCGCCGACGGGCACGGGCCGGGCCTCGTCGCGGACGATGACGACGGAGAGCGCGCCGAGCAGCATGACGGCCCCGCCGAACATCACGACGCGCAGCGGGTCGTCGCCGAGCACGAAGCGAATGACCTGCGGCATGACGAGCGACATAACGACCTGCGGGATGACGATGAAGAGGTTGAAGACGCCCATGTAGACGCCCATCCTTTCGGGCGGCACGGAACTCGACAGGATGACGTAGGGCATCGAGAGAATCGAGGCCCAAGCGATGCCGACTCCGGTCATCGACAGCAGCAGAAACTCGCGGCTCTCCGCGAAGTAGGTCGAGAGCAAGCCCAAGCCGCCGCAGGCGAGCGCGATCATGTGGACGCCCTTGCGGCTCGTCTTGCGCGCCAGCCAAGGGAGCAGGAAGGCGACGACGAAGCAGACGGCGTTGAAGAAGGCGAAGCAGAATCCGCCCCACTCCGTCCCCTCGCGGAAGCCGGGCTGGACTTCCGGCCCCGGCGCGCCGTAGACGTGGCGCGCGACGGCGATGCCGAAGTACTGCCACATGCAGGGCAGCGCGAACCACGTGAAGAAC
>DASUNL010000429.1:0-15560 GCA_036277175.1 Pyrinomonadaceae bacterium
CCTCACAGACCTCCGCATGCCGCACGGCACGGGCCTCGACGTTCTGCGCGCCGCGCGCGCGGCCGACCCCGACGTGCCCGTCGTTCTGATGACCGCCTACGGCTCGATTGACGAGGCCGTGCAGGCGATGAAGGACGGCGCGCACGACTTTCTGCAAAAGCCGGTTGACTCCAACCACCTGCTCCTGCTCGTCGGCCGCGCGCTCGAACAGGCGCGTCTGCGCACGGAGAACATCCTTCTGCGCGAGGAATGGTCGCGCCGCTACGGCTTCCCGCGCATCGTCGGCGAGTCTGAGGCCATCCGCCGTGCCGTCTCCGAGACGCAGCGTGTCGCCGCCACCGACACGACCGTCCTTCTGCTCGGCGAGTCGGGGACGGGCAAGGAGCTTTTCGCGCGCGCCGTCCATCATCTCAGCCCGCGACGCGACAAGCCTTTCGTCGCCGTCAACTGCGCCGCCATTCCCGAGACGCTCATCGAGTCGGAGTTGTTCGGTCACGAGAAAGGTTCTTTCACGGGCGCGACCGAGCGTCGGCCCGGCAAGTTCGAGCTGGCGTCGGGCGGGACGGTCTTTCTCGACGAGATAGGCGAACTGCCTTTGCCCGCGCAGGGTAAACTCTTGCGCGTCATCGAGGAGAAGACGGTTGACCGCATCGGCGGGCGCGCGCCCGTCCCCGTAGACGTTCGCATCGTCGCAGCGACTAACCGCGAGCTGCAAGCGGAGGCCGAAGCCGGGGAGTTCCGGCGCGACCTCTTCTTCCGCCTCAACGTCTTCCCCGTCCGCGTGCCGCCTTTGCGCGAGCGCGGCGACGACGTCGTGCTGCTCGCGCACCACTTCGCCGCGCAGCTCGGACGCGAGTTAAGAAAACGCGAGGCTGTGTTAAGCGACGCGGCCGTCGAGGCGCTCCGCCGTCACGCTTGGCCGGGTAACGTGCGCGAGCTTGAGAACGCCATCGAGCGCGCCTGCATCCTCGCCGACTCGACGACGCTCGAACCGCACGACCTCGGCCTCGGCGACAAGGTCGCGCACGCCTCCGTTGATGACAGCTTCGCTGACTTGGACACGTCGGGCACGCTCTCCGAAGCGGCCGAGCGCGCCGTGCGTCTCGTCGAGCGTCGGAAGATTTCGGAGGCGCTGCGGGCCTCCGAAGGCAACAAGACGCGCGCCGCCGAATCGCTCGGTGTCAGCTACAAAACGCTCCTGACCAAAATCAAAGACTACGACCTCTAAAACCGACCGATGAACCGAACGCCCGACACGGGGGACGACTCGCCCGAACGCGAACAGCCCGCGCCCACTCAAGCCGCGCAGACCGCCGAGCAGACCATCGAGGAGGCCCAGACGGCGAAGGAGCCGGGCGTCGAAGAGGGTGAGGCCAAGACGCCCGCGCCGCCCGCGCCGCCTGACGCGCGCGCCGAACAGCGCGGCGTCGCGCGCTCGGCCGGAATCGTCTCCATCGCTGTCCTCGGCTCGCGCGTCCTCGGACTCGTGCGCGACCAAATCTTCGCCGCACTCTTCGGCGCGGGCTTCCTCTACGACACTTTTAAAATCGGCTTCCTCATCCCGAACACCCTGCGCGACCTCTTCGCGGAGGGCGCGCTCTCGGCCGCCTTCGTCAAGACGTTCACCGACTACACGGAGAAGCAGCGCGAGGAAGAGGCATGGCGACTCGCGAGCATGGTGATGAACGCGCTCGCCATCGTCCTGAGCGTTGTCACCATCCTCGGCGTCATCTTCTCGCCGCAGATAGTCGGCGCGGTCGCGCGCGGCTTCCCGCCCGAGAAGGCGGCGCTCGCGGTGACGATGACGCGCGTCATGTTCCCCTTCATCCTCCTCGTCGCGCTCGCGGCCGTCGCGATGGGCGTCTTGAACACGAAGCGGCAGTTCGGCATCCCGGCGTCGGCCTCGACGATGTTCAACGTCGGCTCAATCGTCGGCGGACTTCTGTTCGCCTACTGGCTGAGCGGAGGCACTTGGGAGACGCCGACCGACCCGCGCGCCATCCCCGAGCCGCGCGCGCAGTGGGCGCTCATCGGCATGGCAATCGGGACGCTCATCGGCGGGGGCTTACAGTTCTTGATTCAAGTGCCGTCGCTCCTGCGCGTGGGTTTTCGCTTCCGCCCCCTCGTCAGCTTCACGCACCCCGGCGTCCGGCAGGTGATGCGTCTGATGGGGCCGGCCATCATCGGCACGGCCGCGACGCAAATCAACGTCCTCGTCAACACCTTCTACTCGTCGAGCATCGCGGGCGGCCCGTCGTGGCTCAACTACTCTTTCCGCCTGATGCAGTTCCCCATCGGCGTCTTCGGCGTCGCCATCGGGACGGCGACCCTGCCGACCATCTCGCGCTTCGCCGCGCGCGGCGACATCCCGAACTTCCGCTCGACGCTCTCGTCATCTTTGGGACTCGTCTTTCTGATGACTATCCCTTCGGCCTGCGGCCTCGTAGTCCTCGGCCGACCCATCGTCGCGCTCCTCTTCCAGCACGGCGCGTTCGACGCCGCGGACACCGACATGGTCGCGGCCGCGCTCACCGGCTACGCCATCGGGCTCGCGGGCTACGCGGCGATTAAAGTCCTCTCGCCCGCCTTCTACGCGCTCGACGACGCGCGCACGCCGATGGTCATCAGCCTCGTCTCCATCGGCGTCAACGCCGTCGCGGGCTACTTCCTGCGCGACTGGTTCTCCGCTTACGGCGTGACGCCGGAGACGCCGAGCGGCTACGGGCACGCTGGCCTCGCGCTCTCGACCTCCTGCGTGGCGCTCGTCAACTTCTTCGCGCTCGCCTTCTTCATGCGCCGACGCATACGACGCCTCGAAGGCCGGCGCATCCTCTCCTCCTTCCTCCGCATCGCCCTCGCCTCGGCCGCCCTCTCGGTCGCGGCCTACGCCAGCTACGTGTGGCTCTTCAGACGTTTCGGCGGGCGCGGCCTCGCCGCACAACTCGTCGAGGCGCTCGTGCCTATCGCCGTCGGCGGAATCGTTTTCGTCTTGGCGGCCAAGCTGTTACGTGTGCATGAGTTGGAACAGGCCGTCGGGGCCGTCGCGGGTCGCTTCCTGCGTCGGCGTCGGGCGTGAAAACGCGCGTGCCGATTTCTGGAAGGTGCCGCCGAATAGCACTATTTTCTACGAGTAGCATCCCATAAATGCCTAAAGTAGGAAGGTGTGCCCCAGATGTTTAGAAGAATTAGCCTCTCCATCGCCGCCGCAATCTTTACGCTGGCTCTCAGCTCCGTGGCCCGCGCCGACGAGATTCAGATCGTCGGCAACAGCACCGGCAGCCTCTCGACGGCCACCGTCAACTGCGTCTTCAACTCCGCGACCAACACGTTCACCTTCACGGTGACGAACACTTCGCCGTTCGACGCGCGCATCACGGGCATCGGCTTCGACATCGGCCCCGGCAACATCAGCGGGTTCTCGGGCGGGAACGTCGCCGGATTCACCTTCAGCGACGGCAACCTCGGCAACGTCCCGCAGTTCAACAGCGCCAATCTCGACTTCGGCTGGACGACCGGCAATAGCGGCAACTTCAACGGCGGCTCGCCCAACAACGGGCTTGCGCCGGGCAACAGTCTGACGTTTACCGTCTCCGGCGCGGCCTTCGCCGGGATGACCGAAGAGCAGATTTGTAACGCCATCTTCCTCCGCTTCCAGCGCGTCGGCGCGAACGGCGAGGGCAGCGACGTGGGACGCCCCGGCGGGCCGAATGAGCCTGTGCCGGAGCCGGCGACCCTGCTTCTGCTCGGGACGGGCGTCGCGGGCGTCGCGGCTCGCATCCGCCGCCGCCGCAACAAGGCGCAGGGCGCGGAGTCCGACGAAGTCTAGGACGAACATCCCGAACCAGCGGGCGCACACACTTTCCTTTTCGTCGAGCCGGAGACGAGTCCTTGGGATTCGTCTCCGGCTCAAGACTTTAGAGACAGTCGCCGGCACAGCTTTTTTTGGGAAAAGGCTTGCTAATTTTCAGGAAGTGAGTAAAATCGCTTCCACTTTTCTGAAATCCCCGCAAGATTGCGCTTTTACAGGCAGTATTGACTTTAGCAGACTGAACGCTTCGGCCTGATGAGATTGCCCCTTGTCGCCGAACCGGGAGGGTTGAAACTTCCCGTCAGGGAGTCGTCGCCGAAACCGCCGTTTCTCGCCGACCCTTCCAAAACGGTCACGCAGAGAGCTTTTGCCCGGCCCCTCTGTGTCGTCCCGACAAACCGTTCGAGTGCGCTTTACCCACTGAAAGTTTCCGACAAGGGTTGACGGAGGGATTCTAAACGATGAAAAACCGCATTCTGGCGCTCACCAAGTCTCTTACCCTAGCCGCAGCCGCCTTCGCCATATTCGCCTTCGGGGCGAGCGAGACGCGGGCTGACGAGGTCTTTATCGCGGGCGGTACTAACGGCTGCTTCGGCGCGGCCTGCGCTCCCGGCGCGTCGGCCACATTCCTTGGCCTGACGTATTCCAATTCGACCTTCGCCGGCACGACGGCGAGCGGCTTCCGAGGCCTTGGCGGCAACGCGAACCCCGGCTCCAACTTCAACAACCTCGGGTCGTTCAGCCTCTCGACCGCCCCGAACTCTTACGCCGGGCAGACCTTTACGCTCCAAGTGACGTTCACCGCGCCGCAGGGCATTAACGGGTCGAACCAAGCGACCTTCACTGCCAACATCACCGGCACGGTCGTCTCCGACAATCAGGGCGGCATCCTGCTCGACTTCAACAACACGCCGCTTCTGTTCACCTTCAACGACACGAACTGCGAGCCGGACCCGACAGGCGGCGTGCCGGGGCAGCAGACCACCTGCGGCACGGGCAGTTTCTTCTTCAGCGTCAACGACTTGGCGATCGACCCCGGCCAGACAGTATCTCTGACGGGCCAGATTACCGGCGCGCAACAGACCGTCATCCCCGAGCCTGCCACGCTCATTCTGCTCGGGACGGGTCTTTCGGGCGTCGCCGCGGCGGCCCGCCGTCGTCGCAAAGCGGCTCAGAAGTAGTCGTCTGAACGTCGAAAATAAGCCCAGATAGCGGCATTTAAAAGCGGGAGGCCGGGTAAGTATTGACTTACCCGGCCTCCCGCTTTTTCGTCTTATCCGCCCCCGAAAAAAATTCTTCCGGTGTAAAACAATTTTTCTGGAGGGGCAACCGGATTAGACATATAAGATAATTACCGAAGAAAAGGTGGTATTTGGCGAGCGGCAGGCCACGGCAGAGCGGGCGCGGGAGTGCGTCCGTTTTTTTTGCGTCCGGCGTTCCTGACAGCCTCCGACGCGGCCCTCGTCAATCATTCAGTTTGACCCACACCCCGAAACCTCTTTATCATCCTGCCCGTGCGTAAAATCATCTCAGCGGCCGAGATGCGCGAGATTGACCGGCTAACGACCGAGCAGTACGCGACGCCCTCGATTCTTCTGATGGAGGCGGCGGCCTCGGCCTCGGCCCGCGCCATCGCGGCGCGGCTCTCCTCAGATCTTGCGCACAAGACCATCCGCGTCCTCTGCGGGCGCGGCAACAACGGTGGCGACGGCGCGGCCCTCGCGCGCGCGCTCTGGATGATGGGCGCGCGCGCCGACGTGGTTCTCTTCGGACGCGCCGACGAGACGCGGGGCGACGCGCGCACGAACTTCGAGATGGTGCGACGGCTCGCGAGCTATCGCGCCGGGTCGAACGAGCGACCGTCGGGTCTTTCGTTCGTCGAGTGTGAGACGACGGCGCAGTGGGAGGAGATAGCGGGCGCGCACCACGGCTACGACGTCATCGTGGACGCGCTCTTCGGCACGGGCCTCGCGCGACCGCTCGAAGGCGTTCATCGCGAGGTGGCCGCGCACCTTACGCTCATGCGAGAGGCGCGCGAGAACTCGAAGCAGACGGGCTGTCTCTTCGTCTCGCTCGACATCCCTTCGGGCCTGAACGCCGACTCGGCCGACCCGCTCGGCGACGCGGTGCGCGCCGACATGACCGTCACCTTCACCTCGCCGAAGCCCGCCAACGTGCTCCCGCCCGCGTCGCGCTTTGGCGGCGAGTTGGTCGTCGCCGACATCGGATCGCCGCCGTCTCTCATCGACGCCGCCCCGTCAAAACTTTTCCTGACCGAGGCCGACGACGCGCGCGCGTGGCTTGAGAAGACGCGCTACGCGCCGGGGTCGCACAAGTACTCGCACGGGCATGTGCTCGTCGTCGCGGGTTCGTGGCACTACACGGGCGCGCCCGCTTTGTGCGCCAACGCCGCGATGCGCTCGGGTGTGGGGATGGTGACGCTCGCGTCGCCCGCGACCGCGCACGACGCCATCGCGCCCCGTCTGCTCCCCGAAATCATCTCCAGCGGTCTTCCCGAAACCGACAAGGGTGCGGTCGGTTCCGCGTCCACGTCGAGAATTTTCGAGTTGGCCGAGCGCGCCACGGTCGTCGCCGTCGGGCCGGGACTCACGTCCGACTCGGAAGAGACGCGCGCGCTTGTGCGCGAAATCGTCGCGCGGAGGCGAACGCCGGTCGTCATCGACGCGGACGGATTAAACGCGCTCGCGCCTTGGCCGCAAGACCTGCGCGGCTCGCGCGAGCTTCCGCTCGTACTCACGCCGCACGAGGGCGAGTTGCGGCGACTCTTAGGCGCGGACGCGCGCGCGCCCATCGCGGACAAGACTCGCGCGGTCGGCGAGTTCGCGTCAGCGCATCAACTCATCGTGGTGCTCAAGGGCGAGCGCGCTCTCGTCGCCGCGCCGGACGGACGTGTCTTCGTCAACCCGACGGGCAACGCCGGTCTCGGCCGCGCCGGCTCGGGCGATACTCTGACGGGCGTCGTCGCGGGATTCGTCGCGCAAGCCTTCGCGACGCCGACGACGGAGCGCGACGCGGGCGAGGCGACGGTCGCGGCCGTCTACGTCGCGGGGCTCGCGGGAGACCTCGCGGCTCGCGAGCGCGGTTTGCGCGCGCTCACGGCGTCGGACGTGCGCGAGCATCTCGGCGCGGCCATGCGCGCGCTCGACCCGAAGGGGGAGCGGCCTTGAGCGACGCGGCGCAAGTGAGTGTGCCGACGGGCGAGTGGACTTCGTCGGGCGTGGAGGAGACTTTCGAGTTGGGCGCGCGCTTGGGCGGCGCGCTGGCGGGCGGCGAGATTCTTCTGCTCGACGGGCCGCTCGGCGCGGGCAAGACCGTCTTTGTGAAGGGCGTCGCCCACGCGCTCGGTATCGACACGGAAGAGGTGACGAGTCCTTCGTTCACGCTCGTCAACCGTTACGACGAAGGCCGCCTGATTCTCTATCACATAGACCTCTACCGCCTCGCCGAGGGCGCGACGGCCGCGCACGCCGTTGACCTCGACGAGTTGCTGTCGGACGAAACGGCCGTCGTCGTCGTCGAGTGGGCCGAGCGCATGCGCGGCTACCCTCTGCCGACGACGACTTGGCGCGTGCGCATCGAAGGCGACGGCGAAGACCCACGCCGCATCACGGTCGCGCGCGCGTGAGGCGCGAAGACTCTCGTATGCGGCGGCCGTGTTAAACTGTCGGCGCAAACGTCGAAGGACATCACAACAAGGAAGGAACAGAGTTTTATGCCCTACTCAGAGATTCTCATTAAGCCGATGCGCGAGGACTTGACGCGCATCGGAATCGAGGAGACGCGCACGCCCGAACAGGTCGAGGACGCGATTCGCAACACGAAGGGGACGCTTTTGGTCGTCGTCAATTCCGTCTGCGGCTGCGCCGCCGGAAAGGCGCGGCCCGGCGTCGCGATGGCGCTCCAATCGGACGTGCGGCCCGACCGCGCGGTGACGGTCTTCGCGGGCGCGGACATCGAGGCGACGGCGAAGGCGCGCGGCTACTTCGCGCCCTACCCGCCCTCTTCGCCGCAAATTGCGCTCTTCAAAGACGGCCAGCTCGTCTACATGTTGGAGCGCCATCAAATCGAGAACAAGCACGCCGAGGAGATCGCGCGCGAACTCACCGGAGCTTTCGACGAGCACTGCGCGCCGGCCGGAGTGCAGTAGGCGCTTGATGCGTTAGGGATACGCAGCGCGCCGTCCCCCATGTCACAGCTTTCGCTCACGACCCCGCTGCTAACGCTCCCGAAGTGCGGCATCGCGCGGATGGGCGCGGGGACGGCGCGGCGTCTCGCGCTCGCGGTGGCGAACGTCGCCGATAAGCGCGACGCCGCGGAGGCGACGGTCGAAGACCTTCTGAACTACCTCCCGATGCGCTACGAGGATCGGTCGAACCTCGCGCGCATCGCAGACCTCTCGGACGGCGTCGAGGCCAGCCTAGAGCTTTACGTGCGCGTCGCGGGCGGCTTCCAAGTCGGGAAGCATCGCGGGCCGAAAGCGCCGCCGCTCTTCATCTTCGAGATTACGGGCGGCGACCCGGAACGGACGGGCAAGCCGGTCGTCGTCTGGTGGTTCGTCTCGGGCCGCCAGTCGCGCCGCATCGTCGCCTACAACTCGCAGCGGTTCGCGCGCGGCGCGCGCTTCGTCGCCTTCGGCAAGTGGGAGTGGGACGCGCGCCGCAACACCTTCGCGCTCCGTCTCAACAAGCCCGACGAGTTGGAGATGCTGCCCGGCACGTTCACGCCGCCGGAGAACGCCCTCATCCGCCTCGCCGAAGAGGCGTCCCGCCAACTCAACACCGACGACACCGACGACGCGACGCAAAACGACGACGCGCGCGCGCAAAGTCTTGACGAAGGCCCGCCGTCTCTTAACAACAACTCGACAGTAAGCGGCGACGCTAACGCTAACGGCGACGCTGATGCCAATGGCGGCGTTGACTCCACAGCCGAAGGCGAGTCGAACGGCGACGATGAAGATGAGGCGGACGAGTCGGCGGGCGAGGAGGAAGTGAGCGACCCGGCGCTCGCCGCCATCCACGTCGGACGGCGCGTCCCCGTCTATCGCAAGCTCGGCCAGTTTCGCACGAAACAGTTGCGCGAAATCATGCACGCCGTGCTCGCGCTCCTGCCCGACGAGGCGTTTGAAGAGACGCTGCCCGCCGAACTCGTCGAGCGACAGAAACTCACGACGCGCGCCGAGGCCCTGCGCCGCATCCACTTCCCTTCCGACGACGCGCCGCTCGCCGACTACGAGCGCGCACGCTCGCCCGCGCACCTCCGTCTCATCTTCGAGGAGTTCTTCTGGGTCGCGCTCGCCATCGCGCTCCGTCGCGGCGAGCGCGTCAAAGAAGAGAAGGGCGCGCTCATCGAAATCACCCCGCGCATACGCGAGCGCGTGCTCTCCGTCCTCCCCTTCACACTGACGCACGCGCAGGAGCGTTCCGTCGAACGCATCTACTCGGACATGCAGTCCGACGTGCCGATGAACCGTCTGCTGCAAGGCGACGTGGGCAGCGGGAAGACCATCGTCGCGCTTCTCGCCATGCTCGCCGCGATGGAGAACGGTTACCAGTCGGCGCTCATGGTGCCGACGGAAATCCTCGCCGAGCAGCACGCGCGCAACGTCAAGCGTTTGCTCGCCGAGACGCCTTACCGCGTCGAGCTACTCGTCGGGAGCTTACGCGCCGCCGAGAAGCGACGTCTTCACGCCGACATCGCGGCGGGCGAAGTCCACGCCGCCGTCGGCACGCACGCGCTGATACAGGAGTCGGTCGCCTTCCAAAAACTCGGCCTCGTCGTCATCGACGAGCAGCATCGCTTCGGCGTCCTCCAGCGCGCCGCGCTTCGCGAGCGCGGACTCAACCCTGACGTGCTCGTGATGACGGCCACACCCATCCCGCGCTCGCTCGCCATGACCGTCTACGGCGACTTGGACGTCTCCGTCATCGACGAGTTGCCGCCCGGCCGCACGCCCGTCACGACCAAGGTGCTCGGCGAGGACAAGCGCGCGGGCGTCTACAAAGGCATCGAGCGCGAGGTGCGCGCGGGGAGGCAGGTCTACGTCGTCTATCCGCTCGTCGAAGAGTCGGAGAAGATGGACTTGAAGGACGCGACGCGGATGTTCGAGCAGTTGCGCGACCGCGTCTTCCCGCACTTCACGGTCGGGCTACTTCACGGCAAGATGAAGACGGCCGAGAAGGAGGAGACGATGCGCCGCTTCGTCGCGGGCGAGATACAGATTCTCGTCGCGACGACCGTGGTCGAGGTCGGCGTCGACGTGCCGAACGCCTCGCTGATGATAGTCGAGCACGCGGAGCGTTTCGGCCTCTCGCAGCTCCACCAGTTGCGCGGGCGCGTCGGCCGAGGCGCGGAACAGTCCTTCTGCATCCTCCTCACTTCGGACAGGCAGACGAGCGTCGCGCGCGAACGTCTCGGCATCATGGAGGAGACCAGCGACGGCTTCCGCATCGCCGAGAAGGACTTGGAGATTCGCGGGCCGGGCGAAGTGATGGGGACGCGGCAGTCGGGCGTGCCGACGTTTCGCGTCGGCAACCTCGTGCGCGACGTGCTGATTCTCGAAGAGGCGCGGCGCGAGGCCGAGCACTATCTGACCGCGCGACGCCGCACGCGCGAGACCTCACGGCTCATCGAGCGCGTCCGCTCCGACCCGCGCTTCGGCCTCGCCACCGTCGGCTGAGTCTCCGTGCGTGCGGCCGTGTGGAACAAAAACGCCCTCCGCAGTTTCTAAAACTGACGTCACGAATTTTTCAGCCCGAGGAGGTAGAGGAATGAGCGGAGTGCGCTTCGCAGTCATGCTCGCGGCCGCTGTGGCCGTCGGGTTTTTCGCCGCCTGCGCGAGGAATGAAGAGGGGCGGCCGATGTCGCGCGTGATGGTGACGGGCGAATCGGACGTGAAAGCCCCGCCCGACACGGCGGTCATCATCCTCTCGGTCGTCACGCAGAACCCGCGCGCGCTCGACGCGCAGCAGCAGAATGCGCGCAAGAGCGAGGCCGTCATCAGCGCCGTCAAAGCGACGGCCGGGGGCACGCCCGATGTCTTGACGAGCGACTACAGCCTTCAGCCGCGCCGCAGCTGGAACGGCGAACTGCCCCGTATCGTCGGCTATGAGGCACGCAACACGGTGACGGTCACGACAGGCGAACTGAACAACGTCGGCGCGGTGCTCGACGCGGCGACGCTGGCCGGGGCCAACAGCGTCGACTCCGTCAGCTTCGTCCTGCGCGACGCGGAGGCGGCGCGCGGCCGCACGCTCGCTCAAGCGACCGAGCAGGCGATGGGCAAGGCGAGGGCGATGGCCTCGGCGATGGGCGGGCGCGTCGTCCGCGTCGTCGAGGAACAGGAGGGCGGATTCCAGAGCCGCCCCGAGCTAGACCACGAGCGCGTTTCTTACTACTCCGCGAACACCAACGCGGACGCGACCGCCGCGAAGATGTCGCCGCGCACGCCCGTCGAAGCGGGCACGCTCAACGTCAGGTCGCGGGTTCAAATGGTCGTCGAAATCGAAGTGCCGCCGGGGCGCGAGTGAGTCGCGCGGCGGCGCGGCGGGTTCAATAAAAGCCGCGAACGGTGTAGGATTAACTCTACCTCGCGTCCTCATCGTAACGGCACATGGCTATCAAGTTCGAGAGCCTCACCGCTCGTCTGCGCCGCTTCGTCGGCGACCGCCGCGCCGCGCCGCGCTACCCCGTCACGCACTTGGAGAAGGCGCTCGTCGTCCACATCACGCTCGGCGATGGCGGCGATGCGATGCGCGGCGGCGCGCGGCTCGTCGGCTACACGCGCGACGTGAGCGAGACGGGCCTCGGCGTCGTCCTGCCCGACGTGCGCATCGGCGGCCGCCTCATCGTCAACCCGGAGCGCGCGCTCCGACTGCTCGTCGGCCTCCCCACGGGCGCGGTCGAGATGACGGCGACGGCCGTCCGCTACGCCGAGCCGGAGGGCGACGAGAGCGGCTACCTCGTCGGCGTCCACATCAACGAGATGCCGAAAGCCCACCGCGCTCTCTACCTCAAATTCATCAACTCGCTCGCCGTCGGGGAAATGTAGCGGTCAGCGGTCAGCTATCAACCATCAGCCCACAGCATCCGCCGCACACCGGGCGGTCGCAGAGTAGTACGACACGTCGCTTCGTCCGCCCTCTGAATGCTGAAAGCTGACCGCTGACTGCTGACCGCTTTGCTCGTCACTTGTCACTCGTCACCGCCTTTTGTAACATTCGCCCTCACCGTGCGCGTAATCTCCGGACAGTATCGCGGGCGCGTTCTGAAAAGCCCGCCCTCGATGCAGGTGCGCCCGACCTCGGATCGCCTGCGCGAGACGCTTTTCAACGTCCTCGCGCCGCGCGTCGAGGGCGCGCGCTTCCTCGACCTCTGCGCCGGCTCGGGCGCGGTCGGCATCGAAGCCCTTTCGCGCGGCGCGGCGTTCGTCACCTTCGTCGACCGCGTCCACCGCATGTGCGCGCTCGTCGAGGCGAACCTCGACCTGTGCGGCGTGCCGGAAGAGTTGACCGAGGTCGTCAAGTCGGACGCGGCCGAGTACCTGCGCCGCACCGCGAAGTCCGACGGCGACTGGCGCGGCGGCAAAGAGCCTTGGGACATAGCCTTCTTCGACCCGCCCTACTCGAACGACTACCTCCCCGTCCTTGACGCCTTCGGCGAAAGCACGGGCGCGCTCCTTCGCGCGGGCGGCGTGCTCGTCGTCGAGCATCATCACAAGAACCGTCTGAAGGACGCCGTCGGCGGGATTCGTCGCTGGCGGATTCTCAAGCAGGGCGACTCTGCTTTAAGCTTCTACGAGGCCGTCTGAAGGGGCGCACGGGTCAGAGGGGTTTAAAGCTCGATGGAAGAGGTCAACAAGGGCGGGCGCGAGCGGCGGCTTTCGCCGAGGTTCGAGGTCGCGCTCGACTGCCGCGTCGCGCTCCCCGACGCGGAACGAAGCTCCGGCCTCCTCTTCCCCGACGCGCATCTGCCCGCGCGCACGCGCGACCTGAGCGAGACGGGCCTCGGCCTTGTCGCCGCGTCCATCTACGTCGGCTACGACTGCGTCGTCGACGCGGGCCGCACGCTCCTCGTCGTGCTCGAAGCGCCGCGCGGCGCGATTGAGTTAAAGGCGACGGCCGTCCACTACACGCGCATCGACGCGAAGGACGAGGAGGTCGCATACTCCTTGGGCCTTCTCATCTCGGAAATGACCGAACAGAACCGCGCGCTCTACGCGGAGCTTCTGCGCGAGCTCGGATTGACTAAAGACTCTAACACCGCCGAAGGGCCACGATGATTCACACCTTGAAATGTCCGACCTGCGGCGCGCCGCTCGACTACGACGACGCGCGCCCCAAGCCGACCGTCCGCTGCAACTTCTGCAACAACACCGTCGTCGTCCCCGCCGAGATGCGCCCCCGCGCGAGCACCTTCGGAGGCGGCCCGCACGTCAAGATCAACATCAACCCGACGTCGGTCGTCAAACCCGTGACGGCCGTCGTCGTCTCCATCGTCGTCGCCTTCACCGTCGTCACCGCGCTCTCCATCTACTGGGCGATGCGACAGGGCACGCCGCCGCAGAAGCCCAACATCGTCGTCAACATGCCGCAGATGCCCAAGAACTTTCCGGGTGTGCCGCAGACGCCGCCCAACGAGAACAGCTTCGCCCGCGAGGTTCTCAAGTTCGGCGGCGAGGGCACGGGGCCGGGCTACTTCACCGACGCGCGCCACGTCGCGACCGACGGCGAGGGGCGCATCTACGTCGCCGACTACATCGGCGGCCGCGTGCAGGCGTTCGACCGCGAAGGGAAATTCCTTCATCAGTGGATGGTCGACGCGAAGATGCCCCTGCGCTCGCTCGCGGCCGACCGGCGCGGCACGGTCTACGTCGTGCAGAAGGGAAAAATCGCGCGCTTCGAGGGGACGACGGGGCAGCCGCTCGGCGAGCTTTCCGTGAGCGGCGACTTCTACTTCGACGACGTGAAGGCGACGGCCGACGGCGGCCTCGTCGCCGCCTCGCGCCGCCACCGCGACGACATCGTTCGCATGGACTCAACGGGGCGCGTCCTCAAGGTCATCGAAAAGGCCGTCAGCGGGCAGACCGACTCGGCCGAGCTTAACCTGCGCGTGACGACCGACGGCGTCGGCAACATCTACGCGCTCGGCACGTTCAACGACGCCGTCTTCAAGTTCACGCCCGAGGGCCGCTACGTCAATCGCTTCGGCGGCGACGGCGACAAGCCCGGACAGTTTCGCGCGCCCGACTCCGTAGCCGTCGATAATCAGGGCCGCGTCTACGTCACCGACTCCAAAGGCGTGCAGGTCTTCGACGCCGACGGCCGCTACCTCGACCTAATCAGGATTCGCGGGGCCATCGACGGCATCGTCTTCAACGACCGCAACGAACTGCTCGTGGCCGCGCGCACGCAAATCTACAAGTTCGCCCTCAACAACCCGTAAACGGCCGCGCAACGCTTCGACCGACGAGCGAAGCTTCGACTGACGCGCGAGGCTTCGGCGGACGTGCGAAGCTTTAACGTCGCGCACGCTTTTGTGCGACGCGCTGACGGCTGTTAGCATTACTCTCATGCTCGTACTCGGCATCGAAAGCTCTTGCGACGAGACGGCCGCCGCACTCGTGCGCGACGGACGCGAGATGTTGTCGTCCGTCATCTCCTCGCAGATTGAAGTTCACAAGCGTTTCGGCGGCGTCGTGCCCGAACTCGCCTCGCGCGAGCACTTGGACAAAATCACGGCGGTCGTAGAAGAGGCGTTCGCGCGCGCAGGGGTCGCGAAAGATGAGATTGACGGCGTGGCCGTCACTTCGGGGCCGGGCCTCGTCGGCTCTCTGCTCGTCGGCCTCTCCTACGCGAAGGCGTTGGCCTACGCGCTCGCGAAGCCGATTGTCGGCGTCAATCACATCGAGGGTCACGTCTACTCGGTCGTCTTCGAGAACCCGCCGATTGAGTATCCGGCCTTCGCGCTCATCGTCTCGGGCGGACACTCGAACCTCTTTCTCGTCCCCGCGCCGGGCCGCTACAAGGTGCTCGCGCGCACGCGCGACGACGCGGCCGGCGAGGCGTTCGACAAGGTCGCGAAGATGCTCGGCCTCGGCTACCCCGGCGGCCCAATCATCGAACGCCTCGCGCGCGAAGGCGACCCGCGCGCCGTGCGCTTCAGCGTCCCGCGCATGGGCGACGGCCGACCCGACTTCAGTTTTAGCGGTTTGAAGACTGCGGTCTCGAAGCACGTCCGCGAGACGGGCTTGCGCGCGGTCGCCGTGGGCGAAGAGCCTTCGCAGGCGGTGAAGGACTTGGCGGCGAGTTTCCAACGAGTCGTCGTGCGCTCGCTCGTCGGGACGACCGAGCGTCTCGCCGAAGAGCAACGCCCGCGCACGCTCATCGTCGCGGGCGGCGTCGCGTGCAACGGACATTTGCGCGAAGAGGCCGCGCGCGCGGGCGAGCGTCTGGGCGTGCCCGTCTACTTCCCTTCGCGCCACCTCTCGACCGACAACGCCGCGATGATCGCCGCCGCCGGGACGGTCAAACTCGAAGCGGGCGAGCGCGCCGGACTCGACCTCAACGCCGACGTTTCGCTCCGCCTGCAAAACGTCGACGTCGAGGACTCGGCCCTGCGCCACTCGCGCGTCCGCTACAGACTGTAAGAAGCGTTCAGCAGTCGGCAATCAGCTTTCAGCTTCAGACTTTCGCGACGGTTGACGCCTTGAACTTACATGGCTCAACCGGAG
>DASUNL010000430.1:0-4986 GCA_036277175.1 Pyrinomonadaceae bacterium
GCGACCCCTTCGCTTCGCGCCGCGCGCCGGACTCTCCAAGCGCGTGCCCGCGCGCTCCGCGCCCGAGCCTTTATCGCCCGATGCGTTGACGACGCGGCCCTCGCTCTCCGCGTCCGCCTTCGCGCGGTACTCCGCGAGCGCGCGCTCGACACGCGCGTTCGCAATCTCGTCAACCTGTTCGCGCGTGAAGCCCTCGGTCGGCGCGGGCACTTCGACGCGGCGCTCGACGACGCGCTCCGTCGCGCCCAGACGCACGGCGAAACCCTCCTCGCCCCAACTCAACTCCGCGCGCGCGAGTGTGAGCGCCGCGAGCGCGAAGACCGCGAGCGCGGAGGCCGCGACGCACGCGCGCAGCCAAGCGGGCGAGAGCGCGAAGAACTCGCGCAGAGCGGCGAGGGCAGAAGGCTCGCGGCTCGCGCTCGCGAGTCTGACGCCCGCGTCCGTGACTCCGACGTTCGCGTCCGCGATTCCGGCGCTCGCGGGCGAGGCGAGCGAGGGCGTGACGCTTAGCGCCTCGGCGCGCCACGCGCTCACGGCGCGACGCACGCCGCGAAAGGCCGTTAGCTCTTCGCGGCACGCGGCGCAGTCCTGCATGTGTAGCTCGAAGCTTCGACGCTCTTCGCGGCTCGCCTCTTCGTAGAGGTACGCGACCATCTCGGCGTTGCGCTCGCACGCGGGCGTATCGACGTGCGCGGCTTCGTCGCGGCTTCGTGAAAACTCTTGTTCGTCTCTCTTCATGGGGCAGCCTCCGTCCCGTGTCTTTCGAGTCGCATGCGCAGTTGCCTGAGCGCCGTGTAGAGTCGGCTCTTGACCGTGCTCAAAGGCACTTCGAGCGCGTCGGCGATCTCCTGAAAGGTTAGGTCTTCAAACTCCTTCATCACGACCACCTGCCGAAGCTCCGGCGGCAGGGAATTGACCGCGCGCCTGACGGCCGCAGTCCGCTCGTCGCTCTCGACGGCGCGGAGCGGCGAGTCGTGCGCGTCCGACGCGAGGAAGCCCTCGCCCGATGCGTCGCGCTCGTCGTCGATACCCGTCTCCGCGCGCACGCGCGTGCGGCGCTGTCGCGTGATGCACTGGTTGACGGCGATGCGGTGCAGCCACGAAGAGACCTTCGCCTCGCCGCGAAAGCCACGCAGGTTGCGGTAGGCGGCGATGAAGGTCTCCTGCGTGGCGTCGCGCGCGTCCTCGGCCGAGCCGAGCATGCCGAAGGCGAGCGCGAAAATCTTCCGCTCCCAACGGCGCACGAGTTCGCCGAACGCCTCGGGCTCGCCCGCGAGCGCGCGCTCGACCATCTGCTCGTCGCTCGCCGAGGCGGTCGCCGTCTCGCACATCTCTCTCAGGCTCTGGGGATGCATCCTGTACAACTTGTCTCTGAACGCCGCGCGCTCGAACATTTTAGACGCCCTCGCGCCCCCGCCGGTCTGCAAAAAGTCGCGCCGTCCGCGAAAAGTTTATCGCCGAGACTCGCACGCGGGCCACGCGCACATCTTGTGCGACTGGCTGAAGGAAGTCCGAAAAGGTGCGTTTGGTGTTGTGTTATCAACGAGTTAAAATCGATTAAACTGTTGACAGTCGTTGCGGTGAACACGTACTATTAAGTCGCGTGCGGCCCTCTTGCCCGGCGGGTCTCAGGCGAGCCTCATCGAATCTTTCCGACCGCCTGCCTACGACGTTTCAAAAGGCAAACTCTCTTTCCTTATGGCTGAAAGACTTGGGCGCGTGCGCCTGCTCTACATCCTGCTCGGGACGCTTCTGGTCGTCGGCCTCGTGCCTCTGGGCTTGGCGGGCTGGATGCTCTCGGGCCGCTCGGCCGAAGAACTGCGCTCAATCGAGGGGCGCTATCAGGCGCAGCTCGTGCAGGACAAGGCGCGGCAGATAGAACTCTACGGGCAGCGTTATCGCGACGTGGTGACAGGCATCGCGCGCGCCTTCGAGCTTGCCGGGGGCGTCAGCCCCTTGGGCGAGGCCGGGAGCGACGCGCGCTTGCAGAAGTCCGTCCTCGAAGACCAGAACTTACTCGCGCTCGCCATCCTGCCCGTCGCGGGCGAGCCGCACATCGCCTACAAGACCGACGCCATCAGCCGCGAGGAGGTTGACCTGCGCGTCGGTTCAGTCCTCGCCGGGATGTCGAGCCGCGGACTCATCGTGCGCGGCCCGCACCTCATCCGTTCGAGTCAGGAGATGGCCTTGACGGTCGCCGCGCCCGTGATGGGCGGGAGCGAGGGGACGGAGGTCGTCGCGGCCGTCGTCGCGGTCGTCTCCTTCCACGAAGTCTTCGAGGCCGTTCAACAGCAGACCTCTTTGAGCGAGAGCGAGCTTTTGGAAAGAGGCTTGCCCGTCATCTTCGTCGTCAACAACGAGGGGCGCGCCGTCGCGCACCCCGACGCGCGCGTCGCCTTCGCCGAGCGGCCGATGACCGACCTCAAGGTCGTGCAGGACTGGATGGGGACGAGCAAGCAGGTCAAATCCGCGCTCGCGCCCTTCACGGCCGAGCGCGACGAGCGCGAGATAAAGATGCTCGGAGCTTACGCGACCGCCAGCCTCGACACGGGTGCGCGCCTCGGCGTCATCGCCGTGCAGGACGAGGGCGCGGCGCTGCGTTCGGTCGCCGACATGCGCAACCAAGTCTACTTAATCAGCCTCATGGCCGCGACGCTCGCCCTGCTCATCGGATTCATCTTCGCGAAACAGTTGACGCGCCCCGTACACGACTTGGCCGAAGGCGCGCACCGCATCGCCGCCGGAGACTTCTCGCAGCGCATACAGGTTCGCAGCCGCACGGAGTTGGGCGACCTCGGCGCGTCGTTCAACGCGATGACGGATCAGGTCGAGAGCTACATCGAAGACCTGCGGCGCGCGGCCGAAGAGAATCGCGGACTCTTCCTCGGCACGGTCAAGGCGTTAGCCGCCGCCATCGACGGCAAAGACCCGTACACGCGCGGCCACTCGGAGCGCGTCGCGCGCTTCTCGGTCGCCATCGGCGAGCGTCTGGGTCTGCCCGACGAAGAGATTGAGACGTTGCGCGTGAGCGCGCTCTTGCACGACGTCGGGAAAATCGGCATCGACGACAACATCCTCAAAAAACCGGCCGCGCTCACCGACGAAGAGTACGAGGTGATGAAGGGCCACCCGCAAAAGGGCTACAAGATCATGTCACAGATTCCGGCGATGAAGGAATTCCTGCCGGGGATGTACATGCACCACGAGATGATGGACGGGCGCGGCTACCCGCAAGGGCTGAAGGGCGACGAAATCCCTATGCAGGCGCGCATCGTCTCGGTCGCCGACACCTTCGACGCGATGACGACCGACCGCCCCTACCAGCGCGCGATGGAGTTCAAGGACGCGCTCGACCGCATCAAGTCGTTCGTCGGCATGCGCTACGACGAGCGCGTCGTGGCGGCGCTCGTCGAGGCGTGCGAGTCGGGGCAGATTACGCCGGGCCGCGTGCGCCTCTCGAAACGCTCGCGCGAGCTGGCGATGCCCGGCTTCAAACCCGCGACCCCGGCGACGCCGCCCAAAGCGGCCGAGCAGCCGACGGCCGTCTGAAGAAACTCTCCCCGCGACACTCTTACTTTTCGGAAAGCCTTCGATACGGAGAGTCTCATATGAAGAAGTCTCACGCGCTCGTCCTAATCTGCCTGCTCATCCTTTGCACACACGCCGCGCTCACGGCGTCGGCGCGACAGCAAATGTCGCCGCGCAAGACCGAGACAATCGTCGCCGACCCGACGGTCTTTGCGCCGAAGAAGCGTGCGAAGCCCAGCCGCGCTGCGGGGCGCGGTGTTGATGCGAGGCGCGCTGACCCGGCGTCGTCGGACGCGACGACGGACGAGCTGGTTGACCGCATCTTCACGAAGTACGTCGAGGCACAGGGCGGGTACGCGGCGCTGGCGGCCGTCAAGACGAGAATCATGCGCGGGATGGCGACCATCTCGCTGTCGAACGTCCCCGGCACGGTCGAGTACTATTCAAAAGCGCCGGACAAGTCTTTGACGGTCATCTACGTGCCGAGCGGCGCGCAGCTCATACAAGCCTACGACGGGCGGAGCGACTGGATGAGCAACCCGCTCACCGGCTCGGTCGTGTTGGAGGGCGGTTCGGAGGTCGTCCTCGACCGAGGGACGGAGTTCGGCCGCATTCGCAAGGCGCGCGAGATGTACACTTCGGTGGCCTACAAGGGCAAGGCCCGCCTCGGCGCGCGCGAGGCGCACGTCATCGTGGCCGCGCGCGCCGGTCGCGACTCGCAGACGCTCTATTTCGACACCGCGAGCGGGCTGCTGCTGCGCGCGATGGCGGGCTTGCGCGAGCCCGAAACGAAAATGGTCACGCCCGTGACCATCAACTTCGACCACCACGCGAAGGTGGACGGCGTCTTGCTCCCGACCAGCGTCGAGTACGTCTTCCCGACGCACACCATCACCTTCAAGATTTACGAGGTCAAGCACAACGTCCACATCGACGACTCGATGTTTCAGCTCCCCGCGCCGCGCGCCGGCAACTGAAGCGCGCCGCGCTCATTAAAACAGACACGCACGCCCCCAACCGCCGCACGGCTTTTGTCGCCGCGCGGCGGTTGCGTTTATAATCGCTGGCTTACACATCCAACGGAAGAAGGCACTCATACAACTCAGATGGCACTTTTCTGGAGACGCAAGAAGGAAGACCGCTACATCACGCTCGGCCTCAACGAGCCCGCGGCCGCGCCCGCGACCGACGAGGCCAAGGCCGAAACTCAGACCGACGCGCGGCGTCTCGAACCGCCCGCCGCGAACGACGCCGCGACGCCCCCTCCGGCGGAAACAATCTCGCGCGCAGAGCTTGAGGCCGCGCCGACCGGCGACGCGCCAACGCCGACTCCCATCCGTGCGGACACGCAAGTCGCCGTGACGGGCGAGACGCGCGCAGCCGAGCCGACGCACAACGCGCCCCCGGCCGCGAGTGAGCAGAGAGCCGAGTCGCGGCCGGGCGTCGCGGACTCGAATC
>DASUNL010000431.1:0-4007 GCA_036277175.1 Pyrinomonadaceae bacterium
ACGGCCGCGCCCGCCGCGACGGCCGCGCCGAGTCCCACCGGCGACGGCACGTTCATGTCGGAGGTCTTCGGGGTGGGCGAGACGCCTTCGGCCTCGGGTCGGCCCGTGGAGTCGGCGGGGGGCGACAACTGGCGGCGGACTATCCCGCGCATCCTCTGGCGACTCGCCTTGGCCGCGCTACTCGCGGCCGCGCTCGCCTTCCGCCCGCGCAAGAACATGCCGCGCATCCAGCGCAACCTCTACGTCGCGCAGACGCAAATCCTTCTGGCCGTCGTCGCGTCGTCGTTGATGATGATCGTCGGCGACAACGCGGCCCGCGCCTTCGGCATCTTCGCCGCAGTCTCGCTCGTCCGCTTCCGCACCAACATCCGCGACCCGAAAGAGATAACGGTCTTGCTCATCAGTCTCGCCATCGGTCTCGCGACCGGCGTCGGGCGCTGGGACTTGGCGCTCATCCTGACGGTCTTTACGCTGCCGCTCCTCTGGTTCCTCGAATACAACGAGACCGAGCAGGTCTACCGCTCGATGGAGCTGACCGTGAAGACGCGCAACACCGAGCAAACGCAGGCGGTGCTCCAACGCATCTTCCGCCGCTACGGCTTCACGGCCGAGATGCGACAACTCGACCCGCCCGACCCTGAAGAACCCGTCGGCTGCATCATGTACCACGTCAGCATGAGTCTTAACATCTCGACCGACCAGATTAACGACGAGATACTCACGCTCGACCCCGACATCGACGGCATCGAGTGGGATCAGCGCAAGAACACGGCCTACGTCTACCAGTAGAAGGAAAAAGGCAAGAGTAAAAAGGTAAAAGGCAGAAGTGAAGAGGCCGCGTGCCTTCTCACTTTTGCCTTTTACCTTTTTACTCCTGCCTTCCGCGCGAGCGGCTTGCCTTACGCGAAGCGGTTACTGTTGCTGCTGCTGCGAGCCGGTGGCGTTCTGCGTGGCGGGCGCGGCCTGCGTGACGGGCGACGCCGGGCGCGTCGTCTGAACCTGCTGCCAGTAGTCCTGCACGAACTCCTTGAAGTCGCCGTGGCCCCAAGAGGTGTAGAAGTCGAACTGCTTCATCTCCTTGTAGACCTGATCGTAGTTCCAGCCGTACTTGTTGAAGCGGTAGACCGCGCCCATCACGCCCGTGCGGTGGCGTCCGCCCGCGCAGTGGATGAAGAACTTGCCGGTCGCCGGGTCGTCGACGAGTTTGAGGAACTGTGCGACGTGCTCGCTCTTCGGGTATTTCTTCGCGATCATCGGGATGTTGACGTAGGTCATGCCGAGCGACTCGACCATTTGGCGCTCGGCCGGCTCGGGCTCGGCCTGAAGGTCTACGACCGTCGTAATGCCCAGCTCCTTGAGCGCCTGAAAATCTTCGAGCTTCTTCGGCTCCGCGCCGCGAAAGAGGCGCTCGTCCATCTGACCGAAGTTCTTAATCTTGACCTGCGGGAATGCCTCCTTCGTCTTCGCCTCCTGCGCGAAAGCGTTGGCGGAGAGAGCGAGGACGGCGCACAGGGCGACGAAGAGCGGACGAAGGCGATTCGGGTTCACACGCATCTGCAAAAACCTCCCAGAGTTACGAAGACAAGTCAACAGTCGTGGGCGAGCTGCGTTTGCTTGTGGCGTTCCGCGAATTCTATCTACTTGAATTCTTTGTTAGCGAAACGGCCCATCGGGGCCGCTCGGTTGACAATTCTGCACGCGGACGCCTCTCTTGTCAATCAATCTTATGATGACTCGCGTCCCCGCCGGTTGCACTCTGCCGGGATTGGCGTCTCTTGTACGCCGCGCCGCGCCAAAAGGTTTTCCGTCACTATAAACACACCGCCCGGAGAACTTTACGGGCGGTCAAACTGCGCGCCGAAAACGGTACGGGCGCGTCAACGCACGCCCGTACCGTTTGGCCTGACAAGTTGACTCTCGGCCGCCCCTCGGACGCTCACTCGACGCGGAAGTCGGAGCCCGTGGCCGAGTCGGAGTTGAGCAGAAGCCCGCCGCTCGCCGAAGTTCCGATGAGGACTTGGGCCTGAGCCTGCGTCCCCGTCGAGGTCGTGCCGAGGACGTTACTACCTAGCGCCGCGTTAATCTTGTCGAGCGAGACGCGGACGACGATGCGGTTGCCCGTCATCTGTCCGGCGTCGGCCGGGCCGATTGTCTCCTGATTGCGCGTCCCCGTGGCGAGCGTCGTGATGCGCCCGTACTCGTAGGTCGTCGCCGCCTCGTCGACCGAGGCGGTAACGAAGATTTCCGTCCCGCCGAAGTTAGAGGTCATCGTCCAACGCATGTTGGGCGTCGTCGTGGCGAGGCTCGTCAGCTCCAAGGTGTAGACGAGTTCGTTCGTCGCCGCGTCGTAGGAGAAGTCGCCCGAGCGTATGTCCTGCGCGTCCGTGCCCGACTGGTCGGCCGACGGGTCACTTATCTCCGGGCCGCCCGCGACCGGGAAGAGGTTGAACGGGTGCGGGACGGACGGAAGTCCCAAGACGGCGCGCACGGCGTTGTGCGCGTCCGCGTAGCCGGCCCCGACCACGCGCTCGTCGTAAGGCATCGGGTTGGCCGTCTGCCGGAGGATGGTGACGACCTCGGCCGGGGTGAGTAGCGGGTTGGCTTCGAGCATCAGCGCGACGACTCCCGCGACGTGCGGGCACGCGAACGAAGTCCCCTGCGAGGTTGTGTAGTAGGGGAGGAACGCGGGCGGGATGGTCGTCAGGTCGTTGCCGACGACGGGGACTGTGCCGAGCGTGTTCGTCAGTCCCACGCCCTTCATGCGCGCGCTCTTGATGTCGACGCCGGGCGCGGTGATGTCGGGCCGGAGGTTGGGCGCGCTCGACGGGTCTGCGGGAAGCGTCGTCGTGTCAGTGCCCGTCCCGTTATCGACCCCGCGCGAGCTAAAACTCGCGGGGCTTCCCAACCCCTGCTTCTCTCCGGCCGCGACCGAAATCGTCCAAGGCATCGTCGAGTAGGGGTTGATTGACGTGGGCGTGTCGCCGGAGTTCCCGGCTGCGAAGACGACGACGATGTTGCGGTCGTGCGCGGCGCGCGTCGCGACGTTAATCGGGTTGGCGGGGTCAATCTCGGAGGGCGCAAGGCTTCCGCCCCAAGAGTTGTTGATGACGCGGACGTTGTAGAGAAACTGATTCGCGATGAGATAGTCGTAAGCGCCGAGGATGGCGATGAGCGGGAGGCCAAGCTCGTTGCCGGCGTTGACGCCGATGAGGTGCGCGCCGCGCGCGACGCCGCCGTAGTGGTTGCCCGACGACGCGCCCGTCCCGGCCGCGACCGCCGCGCCGTGCGTGCCGTGCCCCGACTCGACGTCGGAGTGCGGCATGTTCTCGACGTAGAGCGGCAGATAGAAGCCCTGCTGTTCGTAGAGTATGTCGGCGACGTTGACGCCGACGCCGATGAGCAGTCCGCCGTCGCCGACCGTCAGCTCGGAGAAAGGCTGGATAACGTTCTGCACGGTCTTCTTGCCCGCGCCGTACTCCAAATCCCTGTGCGTGCCGTCGATGCCAGTGTCGATGTAGCCGATGCCGACGCCCTTGCCGGAGACGGGCAGGCCCGGATTCTGGCGGTTGTTCTGCGTCACCTCTTGGTCGGCCGACATTTGCGGGACGCCGATGAAGGGTCGGCTCGCGTTCGTGAAATTCTTCATGATGCGGTTGCCGTAGACGGACGCGACGCCCGACTGCAAGCGGACGCGCGCGAGTTGGAGCGCGTTCATGTCGGCGACGACCATCGGCAGCTCGCGGAAGGTGAAGCCGCGCGTGATGCCGACGGCGCGCAGTGCGTTCAGTTCCGTCGAGGTCGGTTTGTTTCGGTAAGTGATGACGACGGGCGCGGTCGCGCCGAGCCGCGAGTTGAGGAAGGAGGCGAGCAGCGGGTCAACCTTCGCGCCCGCGGCCGACGCCTCCGTGCCCGGTCTCGCCGCCAGCGCGAGGACGATTAACAGGATTGCGATAACTACTCTTTTCATTGCTGCCTCCGTTTTCAATCGAGCCTTTTGTGATTCCCTG
>DASUNL010000432.1:0-5865 GCA_036277175.1 Pyrinomonadaceae bacterium
CACTCGTCACTGTTTTATGGAACGCATCGTCACCATCTTCGGCGGCTCGAAGTGCGGGGAGGAGTCTGAGGAGTACGCGCAGGCGCGGCGCGTGGGGCAGCTTTTGGCCGACGCGGGGTTCACCATCTGCACGGGCGGCTACCTCGGCGTGATGGAGGCGGCGAGCTTGGGCGCGCACGAGCGCGGCGGGCGCGTGCTAGGCATCGTGATGAACCAGTTTCGCTCCGAGCCGAACCGCTACCTGACCGACAAGGTCGCGTCCGCGCACTTCTACGAGCGCCTGCAAAACCTCATCACGCGCTCGGTCGGCTTCGTCGCCATACGCGGCGGCGCGGGCACGGTCACGGAGCTTTCGCTCGTCTGGAACAAGCTACAGACGCAGGTGATCGGGCCGCGCCCGCTCGTACTGCTCGGCGGATGCTGGCCGCCCGTCATCGAGGCGCTCAGGCAGAATCTCGTCGTCGGCGAGCGCGACATCGCGCTCCTCGACTTCGCCGAGACGCCGGAGCAGGCGGTTCGCATCATCGTCGAGAAATCAAAAGGAGTGACCATATGAACTGTCCTACCTGCGGCGCGAGTCTCCTTGAGGGGGCGCAATTTTGCGGGGCGTGCGGGACGCGCCTCTCCGCGCCGCCTCAACCCATGCCGACGCCTTCAGTCCAGCCGACACAGCCGCCGCCGGGAGCGGGCGCGCAGCAGGGGAAGGGGATTCACATCGACGCAGACGCGCGCGGGCAGGGGCGCGGTTACTCTTACGAGGTGCTGCACCAGCCGTCGTTCGCGCTGGCGGTCGTGAAGTTGCAGGCCGAGCAGTCGATACAGGCCGAGGCGGGCGCGATGGTCTCGATGTCGGCGAACGTCGAGTTGCAGTCGCAGATGAAGGGCGGGCTGTTCGGCGCTATCAAACGCGCGGCGGGCGGCGAGTCGGCCTTCGTCTCGACGTTCACGGCGCGCGGCGGCCCCGGCGAGGTGACGTTCGCGCCGGGCGGCCCCGGCGACATCGCCGCCATCGAGGTCGAGAATCAAGTCTTCTTCGTCCAGTCAAGCTCGTACCTCGCGGGCGACGGCAGCTTGACGGTCGACACGCGCTGGGGCGGCGCGAAAAGCTTCTTCGGCGGCGAGGGCTTGTTCGTTTTGCAAGTGACGGGGACGGGCCTCCTGCTCGTCTCGTCGTTCGGCGCGATTCATCGCAAGCGTCTGGAATTCAACGAGCGATATGTAATCGACACCGGTCACCTCGTCGCGTGGGAGGGCACGACGCAGTACACTCTGCGCAAGGCGGCGTCGGGCTTCTTCCGCAGCATGGTGAGCGGCGAAGGGATTGTCGCCGAGTTTACTGGGCCGGGCGAGATTCTGATTCAGACGCGCAACCTCGCGGCCTTCGCCGGACTCTTGCGCCCCTTCCTCCCGACACAAGGCGGCGGCGGCGGCTTCAGCATCGGTAGTTAAGTCTGAACTAACAACGTCGGCCTCCGTCGGTCGGCGGCCGTGCAGGTCTGATAATGAATGAGAGCGTAATTGAGCAGGCGGGGACGAGCGCTGCGGGGCGTTTGCCGGGGACGGGACGTCGCGTGAGCATCATCGGTGCGCCGTGCGGGTTCGGGGCGAGCATCGCCGGCGTTGACCTCGGGCCGGCGGCGATGCGCGTCGCGCGTCTGAAGCCGCGCATCGCGCAACTCGGCTACGAGGTGCGCGACATGGGCGACATACGCATGGAGTTCCCGAACACACAGCCGCCTCCGAGCGAGCGGCTGAAGTACCTGCGCGAGATTACAGACGCCTGTACGCTGCTCGCTTCCGAAGTGAAAACGGCGCTCGGCGGAGGCGAGATTCCGGTCGTCCTCGGCGGCGACCACTCCATCGCCATCGGCACGGTCGCGGGCATCGCGTCGTTCTACCGCGAGCGCGGTCAGCCGATCGGACTCATCTGGTTCGACGCGCACGCCGACATGAACACGCCCGAGACGACTCCCTCGGGTAACATCCACGGCATGCCTCTCGCCGTCCTCTTCGGCCTCGGCGCGCCGGAACTGACCGGCATCGAAGGCTTCTCGCCAAAGCTCGACCCGCGCTTCTGCGCGCACATCGGCGCGCGCGACATAGACCCCGGCGAGCGCGAGTTGATTCGGCAACTCGGCCTGCGCGTCTTCACCATGCGCGAGATAGACGAGCGGGGGATGAGCGCCTGCATGGACGAGGCTATCCACATCGCCTCGCAAGCCCCGGCCGGTTATCATGTCACGCTCGATGTCGACGCGCTCGACCCGCGCGACGCGCCCGGCTCGGGCACGGTCGTGCGCGGCGGCCTGACCTACCGCGAGTCGCACCTCGCGATGGAGAAGATCGCCGAGCGGGGCGGCGCGCTCGCCGTCGAGGTCGTCGAGATTAACACCGCGCTCGACATCAACAACCGCACGGCCGAGCTGGGCGTCGAGCTGATTCTCTCGGCCCTCGGCAAAACAATCCTTTGAAACAAGCTGGCATGTCGAAAAAGATTAGGGTGGGTGTCATCTTCGGCGGGCGTTCGGGCGAGCACGAGGTGTCGGTGCGCTCGGCGCGTTCGGTCATCGAGGCGCTCGACCCAGAGAAGTTCACGGTCGTGCCGCTCGCCATCACCAAGGAGGGGCGCTGGCTTTCGCCCGCGGAGGCCACGCGCCTTCTGCCCGAAGCCTCCCGCCGATATCTGAACGACGACGTGGCCTCGGCCGGGGAGCGACTGACGATTCTCGCCGACCCTTCGCGCAAAGGTCTCGTCGCCTTCGAGCGTGACGGCGGAGGCGACGCCGCGCCGGGGCGCGCGGTCGACGTGGTCTTCCCAGTGCTCCATGGGACATACGGAGAGGACGGGACGATTCAGGGGCTTCTGGAAATGGCCGGGCTGCCTTACGTCGGCTGCGGCGTGCTGGCGTCGAGCACGGGGATGGACAAGGTCGCGATGAAGGCTCTCTTCCGCGATGCCGGTCTGCCCATGTGCAAGTACGTCTGGTTCCTGCGCTCGGAGTGGGAGGCAGACGCGCGGGCAGTCGAGCGCCGGGCGACGCGCGCCGTGGGTTTCCCCTGCTTCGTCAAACCCGCGAACCTCGGCTCGTCGGTCGGCATCTCTCGCGCGGACGACGCACGCACGCTCCACGACGCCATCACTCTGGCCGCGCGCTACGACCGCAAGATAATCGTCGAGGAGGGACTCGACGCGCGCGAGATAGAGTGCGCCGTGCTCGGTAACGACGACCCGGAGGCGAGCCTGCCCGGCGAGTACGTCGTCCACCAGAAGGGCGCGGAGTTTCTCGACTACACGGAGAAGTATTCCAACACGGGCCACGTCGAGTTCGTCGTGCCGGCGACGTTGCCGAAACGTGCGGAAGAGAAAATTCGTCGGATGGCCGTCAAGGCTTTTAAGGCGGTGGACGGGGCGGGGCTCGCGCGCGTCGACTTCTTCCTGCGTCGCGACACGGGCGAACTGCTCATCAACGAGCTGAACACGATTCCGGGATTGACGGACGTGTCCGGTTATCCGAAACTCTGGGAGGCGTCGGGCAAGCCTTTCCAGCAGGTGCTCGAACGCCTCATCGAGCTTGCCTTCGAGCGTTTCCGAGACAAGTCGCGTAACGAGACGAGCATCTAGTCTGTGTGCGCGAAGTGAGAATTAAAACGCGGCCGTTGCGGCGGGATAACGTCAAGCCTTCGAGCGGTTAGCGCGTCCAGCCTTCAAGTTCTTCCTGAACCCCATCGAAAGCCTCTAAGACTTAGGCGAGCGGTAGCCAGAGCGCGTTCTGGTCTTCAACTCCGTGCGCGCCGTCCTGACCTCGATGGCGCGCCAGCGTCCGTCCTTCGTGTGATTGCTCGGGCGGTATCCGAGCGTGTATTGGTTACTCAACTCTTCGACTATCTGCTCGAACGCCTCGTAGAGTGCCTGCCCACCGGGCGCGTCAACGAAACGCCCGCCGCTCTTCTCCGCGTACTTTCGGAGCGCGGCCGATAACGCCGCACGTCTGCCGGGATTCATCGTCGGGTCTGCCATGTTCACCGTGTAGACGGTGGCGTTGGCCGTGATGGCCGCGTTGAGCGCGGTATCAATCGAGGAGCGGCTCTGCGTGTCGGAGCCGTCGGAGAGCAGGAGGATGGCGCGTCTCGTCTCGGGGCGAGCGGTGAGGTCTTTCGCGGCTTCTAAGACCGCGTCGTTGAGGCGTGTCATGCCCCTTGAGCGCAGGTCGTAGGCGACGGGCGGGAGGTCGCGTCCGTTCGAGAAATCTTGCAGGCGCTCGACCTTCGAGTGGAAGTGATAGACGCTCGCCACATCGTCTGCGCGCATGCGTCCGAGGAATATGATGGCGGCCGCGCGCGCCAAGGTGACGCGGCTCTCCATGCTACCCGAAGTGTCAATCAGAATCGCCGCCGCGAAAGGGTTCTCCTCGCGCGCGAAGGTGTTGATAGTCTGCTCGACGCCGTCCTCGAAAACCTTGAACTCGCCGCGCTGAAGTTTTCGCACGAACTTGCCCTGCCCGTCAGTCACCGTCACGTTGAGGACGACCAACTCCGAAGTGACTTTCTCCACCTCATCTTCGTCCTGAACGCGGACGGCCGAGGTCGGCTGAAAGGGAAGAGCGAGGGCGAAGAGGAGCGTGAGCAGAAGTACTAGACGAAGTTTGGCCGGCGGTGAGAGATGCACAGGTGCGAAGCTGCGGCGGCGGGTGTGAATCATTTAGGGAAAAAGGTTTTGATGTGTCGCACAAGCTCAATGACCTCGTTGGAACGCTCTATGACGGAGGCCGAGGTGACGAATCGCGAAGTCTTCTCGACGCGCTTCAGCAACTCGTCCGAGACCTCCGAAAGCCTCGCAATCGCGCCTTCGAGTTTCGTGGGAGGGTCTTTCAAAACTTCGTCGTCGTCGCCCCCGCCCGCGCCGCCGCGAATCTTACGCGCCAGCTTCTCGATCTTTTCGAGCTTCTTAAAATCTTCTGCCCCGAGCGACTTCGCGCCCTCGAACGACGAGCGAACTTCCGAGGCGAGCTGCCAACTCTCCTTCGCGCGCTCGACCATCTCTTTATGATTCGACTCGGCGTGGCGGACGCTCGCGCGATACTTTATCTCTTCTTCCGGAGAGCCGAAGACGGCCTGAGGCTCGCGCGGCCTCGGCGGGCCTAAAGGGTCTATCATGCCGTTCGACTGCGCGCGGCAGACGGCCGCGAGGCAGAAGAGAAGCGACAGGCAGAGAAGTGAGTTCTTGAAAAGGATTCGCATCTGATCGAATGTAAACACCCGGAACGTCGCCCGTCGAGCGAAGTTCAAGCGCGCGTCGCGCCTTAAACCCGGATTGAAATTTCGTCCGCAAGGTTGGGACGTAATTTCAACGGCTGAGAGTTGTCCGCCTAACCCCTCGGAAGATTCAGAAACGCCACGAAGAGTTAGGTTCGCGGCCACTTTCTTACGCGAAGCCGACAAGGGGTGGGCGGGCGATTCGCCGTTAAGTTATTTGAAAGAGCGTTTTAAAGACCGTGACGTGAGACGCCGGGTGAGAGAATGTCGTCGCGCCGACTCCTCATGATTCACTTGAAAACTTTAGCGTATGACCTCTGGGTTATCGGGCGTGTTGATGAAATCGTCGCCGCCCTTCGACCGCGCGCGCGGGACGACGATCACCTTCGTCTTACTCGCGATGCGCTCGGGCGGACGCCTCGCCCCCGGCTCCGACTTAAACGCAATCTCGCCCGAAGGCCCGCGACTCTTGAGTCGCAAAACGCCCGCGCTACCCCACTCGTGATTCGATATCGTGATTGAATACTGGCCGCTCTCGCCGGGCGCGAGGGCCGAAGGCTTTAGCTCAACTTCTCTCACAACCGCTTCGCCGCCGCCGCGCCTGACGAGTCG
>DASUNL010000433.1:0-6770 GCA_036277175.1 Pyrinomonadaceae bacterium
GCGGACGCGGACGCGCGCGGCAACGGCGGAGGGACGGCGCTGATGTTCGCCGCCTCGCGCGGCGTCCCCGAAATCATCGACGCGCTTTTGCGGGAGGGCGCGGACGTGAACGCCGCGAACGAGACGGGGCTGACGCCGCTCATCCTCGCCTCCGCGCACGGGCGCGTCTCGGTCGTCGAGGACTTCATCAAGCGCGGCGCGGACGTGAACGCGCACACGACGAAGGGCTTCACGGCCCTGATGGCCGCCGCCAACAAGGGACTCGCCCAGACGGTGCGGACGCTGCTCGAAGGCGGCGCGAGCGTGAACGCCAAATACGAGGACGGCCGCACCGCGCTCGCCTTCGCCTCCGAGAACGGTCAAGACAACGTCATCGAAATTCTTCGTCAGGCCGGAGCGCGGTAGGGCCGTGAATAGTCAATCGTAAATCGTAAATAGAAAGGGCCATTTCTACGTGTGCTTGAGAGTTTACGGCTCAAGTCACGTAGCCCTTCGACCTCTATTCACGATTTACGATTTACTGTTTACGCCTCTTCAATCGTCACCTTCTCCATCACCATGTCGGTCTTCGGGCGGTCGCTCGCGTCGCGCGGCGCGGTGGCGATTTTGTCGACCACGTCCTGACCCTCTAGGACGCGGCCGAACTTCGTGTAGCTCGGCGGGAGCGGGTAGTCGGCATGCATGATGAAGAACTGCGAGCCGTTCGTGTTCGGCCCGGCGTTCGCCATCGCGACCGTGCCCTTCGTGTACGCGCCCTTGTAGAGCGCGGACGAGCGGTTAATCTCGTCGTCGAAGCGCCCGCCCCACGCGGACGCGCCGCCGCGCCCCGTGCCCGTCGGGTCGCCGCCCTGAATCATGAAGTTCGGGATGACGCGGTGGAAGATGACGCCGTCGTAGAAGCCGCGCTCGGCGAGCAGGCGAAAGTTCTCGGCCGTCTTCGGCGACTCGTCCTCCAAAAGCTCGAAGCGAATAGTGCCGACGCTGGTCTTGATGTTTGCGATGCGGTTAGCCATTAGTTTCCTCTCCGTCCATTTGTTCAAGTACGAAACGTTCGATGGCGACGGCGACGCCGTCCTCGTCGTTAGCGGCCGTCGTGTGAAACTCTGGGCGCGCGCGCAAAGGCGCTTCGGCGTTCGCCATCACGACGCCCGTGCCCGCGTATTCGAGCATCTCGACGTCGTTCAAATTGTCGCCGATGGCCATCACCTCCTCGCGCGCGAGGCCGTACTCCGAGGCGACGGCCGCCAGCCCCGCGCCCTTCGACGCTAGAGGGTTGACGACGTCGAGAAGTGCGAAGTCGCGCTTCGGGTAGAGCGTCAGGAATTGCTTGACGCGCCCGCCCATCTCGCGCGCCACCTCTTCGCTCAAACTTTTCACGGCCGCGCAGGTTCCCGAAAACCCGACGTGTACGGGGTCGTGGTCAAGATAGTCTTCGAGCGCCTCGACGCGCCTGACGGACTCCTCGGCCCCCTCGCCGTGGATGCGCCGCGCCCACGCGACGTACTTGACGAGCGAGAGGTTGTCTTCATTCAAAGTCTCGTAGACGAGCACGCCCTGACCCTCGTGGTCGTCGCTGACGAGCGGGTCGGCCCCGCGCTCGCGGCCGAGGCGAACTACGTCGCGCGCCGCGCCGCGCTCTAGGAGGAGCGCGGCGACCGTCTCCAACGTGCGCGCGTGTTTGGTGAGCGCGCCGTTGTGCGCGATGACAGGCACGTCGAGGCCGAGTTCGAGCGCGAGCGGGCGGGCGTCGCGGAAGCGTCGGCCCGTGACGAGCGCGACGCGCGCGCCCTTCGAGCGCGCCTCCGAAAGCGCGCGCCGGTTGCGCTCCGAGATTTGGCCGCGCGAGTCGAGGAGCGTCCCGTCGAGGTCGAGCGCGATGAGTCGAATCTTCATCCGTCCTTGCCGGAGCGCGCGGAAGTCGCGCGGCCGACGAATCCTTCTCTGCTGGCTGAGCGGGTCGCCTTAACCTTAGACGAGAAGCCGGAAAAACTCTAGCCGCCCGCCCGGCGGCGACGGCCGCGCGGGAAACCTTCGCCCGCGCGGCCGGGTCGTGCTATGATGCGCGCCCCGCAAACTCACAACCCTCGGTTCAGGGAACAGGAGAAAGAAGATGAAGAGAAAAACTTTCCTCGCTTCCGTCTTGTTGCTGTCGCTCGTCGGCGTCGTCTACGCCGGGGGCGGCTTTAAGAAGATTCGGGAGCTGCTCATCGGCTTCGAGGAAGTCCCGGCGGTCTCGACGGTGGCCGAAGGCGAGTTCCGCGCGACCATCAGCCAAGACGAGACGCAGATTCAGTACGAGTTGAAGTACGCCGACCTCGAAGGGAGCGTCCAGCAGGCCCACATCCACCTCGGCCAGAAGGGCGTCAACGGCGGCATTAGCGTCTTCCTCTGCACGAACCTCGGCAACGGCCCGGCGGGCACGCAACCCTGTCCCCCGTCGCCCGCGACCATCACGGGGACGATTACGGCGGCCGACGTGAGTCCGAACATCCCGGCCACGGCCGCCGCGCGCGCGCAAGGTCTTGACACGGGCGAGTTCGGCGAATTGCTCCGCGCCGTGCGCGCCGGGGCGACCTACGTCAACGTCCACTCGACCAAGTTCCCCGGCGGCGAAATCAGAAGTCAGATTAACCCGAATCAGGGTAACCACAACGGGCACAAGTAGGACGCGCGCGCGGCCCGACTCTGACTGTCAGGGGCGACCGCCCGTCGGTCGCCCCTCACGCTTTTCGGGCGCGTGCAACATATCCACTCCAACTGACGTGTCGGGCGGAGGCGGCGCGGCGCGGCCGCGAGCGCCCGCGCGCCTCCCGTCTCGCCCCCGCACGCCGCCGCCGCTCTTCGTGCGAAGCGGGTTTTGCTGCTATCCTCTCGGATATCCCCTTAAATCGAAAGGTTGCGAAGGATGAACGTGACGCATCTGGAGTGCGCGGCGTGCGGCCAGCACCACGAGGCACGGAGGTTGCACAACCTCTGCGAGAAGTGCGGAAAGCCGCTCCTCGTCCGCTACGACTTAGGGTCTGCGGCGGCGAGTCTGACGAAAGAGAGTCTGAAAGGTCGCAGGTCTGATTTATGGCGTTACCGCGAAGTGCTGCCCGTCGAGCGAGAAGAAAATGTCGTGACGCTCGGAGAAGGCTGGACGCCGCTTTTGCCCGCCGCGCGTCTGGGCGCACGTCTGGGCTTGCGGCGACTCTTCATCAAGGACGAGTCGCAGCAGCCGACGCAGAGCTTCAAGGCGCGCGGCATGTCGGCGGCCGTCTCGATGGCGAAGGAGTTGGGCGCGCGTAAACTCGCCGTCCCCTCGGCCGGTAACGCCGCCGGCGCACTCGCCGCCTACGCCGCCCGCGCCGGACTCGAAGCACACATCTTCATGCCGCGCGACACGCCGCGTGCGAACGTCGTCGAGTGTGAACTCGTGGGCGCGCACGTCACTCTGATGGACGGTTTGATAACCGACTGCGGCGCGGAGGTCGCGCGGCGAAAAGAGGCCGAGGGGTGGTTCGACGTGTCAACCCTCAAAGAGCCTTACCGCGTCGAAGGTAAAAAGACGCTAGGCTACGAGCTGGCCGAGCAGTTCGATTGGGAGTTGCCCGACGTCGTGGTCTACCCGACGGGCGGCGGCACGGGACTCATCGGCATGTGGAAGGCTTTCGCGGAGATGGAGGAGATGGGCTGGATTGACGGGCGGCGGCCGCGCATGGTGACGGTGCAGGCCGCAGGGTGCGCTCCCATCGTCCGCGCGTTCGAGGAAGGGAAGCGGTTCGCCGACGAGTTTCCGAACGCCGCGACGACCGCGTCGGGTCTTCGCGTGCCGCGCGCCATCGGAGATTTTTTAATCATCGACGCGCTGCGCGCATCAAAAGGCACGGCCGTCTCCGTCACGGACGAGGAGCTTTTGGCGGCGGCGCGCGAGGTGGGCGCGGCCGAAGGACTTTTCGTCGCGCCTGAAGGCGCGGCCTGTCTGCCCGCTCTCCGGAAACTAATCGAGCGCGGCGAAGTCTCGCGCGAAGAGCGCGTCGTCCTTTTCAACACGGGCGCGGGCGTCAAATATCTTGAGAGCTACGCTGGCTGAAATGTCTGTCGGGCACTTGGGCCGTTCAATCAAACGAGGTCGTTCAAACACTTGGGAGAGTTTATGAAGAGTCGGAAGTTTTTTGTCATCCTCGCCTTCGTCGTCGCGTCTGCGCTCGGCGCGCAGGCGCAGACGGGGCGGGCCGTGACGAACGCGAAGACGGGCGGCGCGAAGTCGGAGAAAGCCGCGACCGACGCGACGGCGGCGACGACGACGGGCGCGAACATGGCAAGGTTCGACGCGCTGCGCTCCGAGGGGTTCGACGCGCTCTACAATCTCGACTACGAGACGGCGCGCCGTCGCTTCAAGGAGATCGTGCGTCTCTACCCCGAGCACCCGGCCGGGCCGCAGTTCCTCGCGGCGACGCTCTGGCTGCAAACCTTGAACGAGTCGCGGCGACTTCAGGCGTCGCTCTACAACACAGAGGCGTTCTACGCGAAGGCCAAGGAGAAGACCGACCCGACGACCGTCGCCGCCTTCCGCGAGCTGACTTCGCAGGCGAAGGCCTTGGCCGAGGCGCGCTTCAAGCGCGACCAGAAGGACGTCGAGGCGCTCTACTACCTCGGCGCAATCGAAGGTTTGAAGGCCGCTTTCGCCGGTGCGGTCGAGCGCAGCTTCTCGTCGGCGTTGAGCGACGGGCGCGAGTCGGTCAGCCGTCATCGCGAAGTGATTAAGCTCGACCCCAAGTATCACGACGCGGAGATAACCATCGGCATGTACGAGTACGTGGTGGCGACCTTGCCGCTGCCGGTCAAGATCGTCGCGGCCATTGGCGGCATGCGCGGGTCGAAGAAGAAGGGGCTTGAGATTTTGGAGCGCGTGGCGCGCGAGGGGCGTTTCGCGCGCGACGACGCGAAGGTTCTGCTCATCGCGCTCTACAAACGCGAGGGCCGTTTCGCCGAGGCGCTCGCGGTCGCGCGCGAGCTGGCGGCGAAGTACCCGCGCAACTACCTCTTCAAACTCGAAACGGCCGACGCGCTCGTCTCCTTGGCCGCCACGCAGCGCGCCTCCGACCCGCAAGGCGCGCAGGCCACGGAGCGCGAAGCCTTCACGCTCTTCGACACGCTGTTGCAAAAACCGGCGAAGGGCGAGCCGGCGCGGCCGCTCGACCTGATTCACTTCAGCTACGGGCAGGCGCTCGCCGTCGCCGGTCAGAACGAGCGCGCGGCGAAGGAGTATCTCGCGGGGGCTTCGGTGCCGGGCGCGGAAGCCGGGCTCGCCACGATGTCTTTGCTTCGCGCCGCGCAGGCGCTCGACCTCGCGGGCCGGCGCGACGACGCGCTCGCGCAGTACAAGGCCGTCCTCGCGCGCCCGAACATCTACGACTCGCACGAGGAGGCGAAGCGCGGGATGGAGCGGCCATTCAAGCCGTCCGACCGTGGCGCGATGGCTCCGGCCGAGACGGCGACGGAGACGGTCGGCCAGTAGTGATGACTTCCGTGCGCGCGCGTCCGCGCGGACGGCTGACGAGGGGTGTGATTATGAGTGAGTGTTGCCCGACGGCGATGTGGGACGCGGTGCTGGCGCGCGGCGAAGAGATTCACGCGCGCGAGCAAGGGTCGCCGCATTTGAGGCTCGCGGAGAAGAGGCGCACGCGGCCGCGTAGGCTTCTGCTCTGTCTCGACGGCGTGCCCTTCGAGTTGATTCGCGCGGCGCAGGCGCGCGGCATGTTCGAGCGTTTCAACGAGCCGACGCGCCTTCTCTCGCCCTTCCCGACAATGACGAACGTCGCGCTCGCGCAGGTCTTCAAAGCCACCGCGCCCGAAGGCTACGAGAGTCTCTACTTCGACCGCGCCGAGCGACGCCTTTCGGGCGGCGTGCGCAAGTACATCGGCCGACGCACGCCCGACAAAATCCCTTCGTCCTACATGGACGAGCTAGACTATCAAGAGCCGCTCGCCTTCGAGTTTCTCATCTACGTCGCGTCCGAAACCGTGTGGCGCGCCGACATGCGACGCTTCCGCGAACGCTTCCTCGCCGCGCCGCCCGCGCGCGACTTCTTCGGTTTCTTGAAGGCGACCGACGGGCTTCTGCACAAGTGCGGGCCGGAGCGTCTGAACGTCGCGCTCCGCTCGCTCGACAAAATCCTGCGCGAGGTTCAGGACGCATGCGGCGCGGAGACGGAAATCATTCTCTTCTCCGACCACGGCATGAACCTCGAAGAGAACCGGCGCGTGCATTTGCAGACGCACATGCGACGCTACGGCTTCGAGGTGACGAACGACTTTCGCGGGCGCGCGGGCCGCGCGCGCGTCTCCGCCCCGGCCTTCGGACTGTGCAGTTACGCCGCCGTCTACTGCGCCGAGGAGACGAGCGCGGCCGAAGCGTCGCACGCGCTCGCGACGCTCGAAGGCGTTGACTTCAGCGTCCGACGCGGCGACGGGGGGCGCGGAGTGGTCGTCGAGGGCGCGAATGGCACGGCTCTTATCGACCGGCGCGAAGGGGCTGACGGCCGGATGCTTTTCCGCTACGAACTCGTGAAGGGCGACCCGCTCGCGCTCGCCGCCGACGCGCGCGAAATGGAAGAGGCGGGGCTGACGGACGCGGAAGGCTTCGCGACGGATGCCGAGTGGCTCGCGCGCACGGCGACGCACGATTACCCGGACGCGGTCTCCAACCTTTACGAGTCGCTGCACGCGCCGCGCGTCCGTCAGACGGCCGACGTGCTCGTCTCCCTGCTCGACGGCTACTACTACGG
>DASUNL010000434.1:0-9200 GCA_036277175.1 Pyrinomonadaceae bacterium
TTGCTTTTATCATTCGATTGAGGGGGCGAGTCGAAACAGAACTTTACGGCCGGGGCGTGACGGTGATGAAGGCGTTGGTCGTCCCGCGCTGGACGAGCAGCAGCACGGGCCGCGCGCCCGAACGCTCGATGGCCGCGCGCAACTCCTCCGTCGTGCGGACGGCTTGCCTGTTGACTTCGACTATCAGGTCGCGCTCCTGCAAGCCCGCCATAGCGGCCGGGCCGGAAGGGTCGATGGCCGTGACGACCAGCCCTTGCGCACCTGCGGGCAGACGCAGGCGCTCGGCCGTTTGCGGCGTCAGTTCCGCGACCGAGATGCCGAGGCGTCCCGTGGGCGCGTTCGGACGTTCGCCTCCTCCGCCTCCGCCCTCGTCTTCGCGCCGCGCGTTCTCAGGCGTGAACTCGCCCAGAGAGGCGCGCACCTGTTGCTCGCGCCCGTCGCGCACGACCGTCAGAGTCACTTCCGCTCCGGGCTGCGTCGAGGCGACGCGGTTGCGCAGGGAGTTGGTGTCGGAGACGGGCTGGCCGTTGAAGGCCGTCACCACGTCGCCGCGTCGGAGGCCCGCGCGCTCGGCCGCGCTTCCCGCGACGACGTTGTTGATGATGACGCCGCGCGTGCCTTCGGGCAGACCCAAGTTGGCGGCAATCTCGGTCGTCACCGGCTGGATGTTGACGCCGAGCTGCCCGCGACGGACGCGCCCCGACTTGATGAGCTGTTCCATCACGTTCTTCGCCATGTTCGACGGGATGGCGAAGCCGATGCCGATGTTACCGCCCGACGGGCTGAGTATCTGCGAGTTGATGCCGACGAGCTCGCCCTGCGTGTTGACGAGCGCGCCGCCGGAGTTGCCGCGATTGATGGCGGCGTCGGTTTGCAGAAAGTCCTCGAAGCTCCCGTCGGAGAGTCCGGTCGAACGACCTTTAGCCGAGATGATGCCGGAGGTGACGGTCTGCCCGACGCCCAAGGGGTTGCCGATTGCCAGCACGACATCGCCGACGCGCGTCTTGTCCGAATCGCCGAGCGAGAGCACGGGCAGGCCGTTGGCTTCGACCTTCAGCACGGCGAGGTCGCTCGGCTGGTCTGAGCCGACGACCTTCGCGCTGAACGTTCGGCCGTCGTTTAGCTCGACGCGAATGTCTTCCGAGCCGTCGACGACGTGATGATTGGTCAGGATGTAGCCGTCGGCCGAGACGACGACGCCCGAGCCTAAGCCCCGCTCGATGCGCTCCTGCTCCTCCGGCGTCTGTCGGAAGCGTTCGCCGAAGAACTCGCGGAAGGTCGGGTCGTCCATGAACGGGAACTGCCGCGCCTCGCGCGTGCGACGCGAGGCGCGCACCGTGACGACCGCAGGCGTGACGCGCGCCACCGCGTCGGCGTAAGAGCTTTGCGCGGAGGCGTCCGACGGGGCGGCGGCCGAGGGCGGCGCGGGCGAGGCCGTGGCGACTGAAGACGTGCCGCCGCGCTGGCACGCGGCCGACGCGGCGACGAGCGCCGCGACCGCGAGCGCGTGCAGGAAACGGGAAGAGACTTGGGAAGCGAGTTTGGAAGAGAACCTGAGAGAGACTTGATTCAAAGCGAGAGTAAAACTTTCCTTACGCATCTCCTACTTCACCCCTTAAAAACTTCTATGACCTCTGTCGTGCGCGGGCCGTGTCGCGGCGCGAGAGTCTACTCGGGCCGCGACGCCCCGCGCGCGGTCAGCATTCCGGATGATGACAGGTGCATCCGATCTCCATCATGTTGACCTTGTGCGCGTCCTCGCACTCCTCGCTGCAATACTTGTTGCCCTCTTTGACGGGGCAGCCGCAGGTGTCGCGCGCGCACGTGTGCTCTTTCCTCTCCTCAGACATGTCCGGCCTACCTCCTTCGGCAAGTTTCACGGGTCGGGTTGAACGCTTGCGTTAAGTTTCCGCCCGCCCGCCGCAAAAATCAAGGCGCGGGCTGGACGACGATGCGCACGCGCTCGCGCCCGACGACGATTTCGAGCGGGTTGCCCGGCTGAATCGGAATCGTCTTGCCGTTGACGTTGATTTCGAGCGGCGGAAGCGAAGTCGCATGAGACGCCGCGACGGGCGTTGATTCGGCGGGCGGCGCGCTCGTCGTCGGCTGCTCGGCGGGCGGCGGCGCGCCCTCGTCGGCGGGCTTCGCGATGTCGGTCGTGCGCGTCAGGAGGTTGGCGGCGACGACGCGCCACGTCGCGGGCGTGCAGGTCAGGCGCAGGCCCGGCGTGTCCACCTCGGCCGATTCATTCGGCGCGAGGGCTTCGAGCTTCCAAAGGCCCTCGCCGCAGCGCACGCCGTCGCCGCCGTAGAAGGTGACCCACCCCGAGGCGTAGGTGTAGAAGACGGGCGAACGATTCTCGACGACGAGGCGCGAGTTGCGTTCGGGCGACTCGTGCGTGCCGGCGAGCGCGGTCGTGCGCAGGCGCGCGGCAATCGCCGGACGCCCCGCGATGTCGTAGGCTTCGGCCGTCGCGTCGAGAGCGACGCGCGGCTCGGAGGGACGCGCGCCGCCGGTCGCGACTTGCGTCGCCGTCTCTTGCGCGCGCGCGCTCGCCAGACAACCGAGGGCGCAGAAGGTCAGGGCGATAAGTTTTCGCATGTGCATAGGCTCCTTACGGCGTGTCGCTCATTTGCTCCCGGCCAGTGCATTATACTTTTTCAGTATCTCGATTGTCCGCTCAAGCGGCAACGCCTCGACGCGCGCGCCGCGATGGCCCGTCACGGTCGTCGCGCGCAACAAAGAGTTGTAGACGGCCTCCTCGGTCGCCTCGACGCAGGCGAGGAAGAGCGGAGAGGCGGCGTCGTTGCCGACGAGTTCGACGCGGCGCAGCGCATCGCTTGCGCGGACGCGGTTCTGCTTGGCCGTCGAGAAGGCGATGACGTAATCGCCGCTCCCGTTCGTCATCGGCGAACCCGTGCGCGCGAGTCCGAGAAGCGCACGCGCGGCGAGGCGCTTGAGGTTGCGTGCGTCGAGCGGCGCGTCCGTCGCGACGACGATCATCACCGAGCCGTCCGCGTGCTGTTCATTCGCTTTCGCGTCCGCCCGTTCGACGCCCTCCGCAGTTCTCTTTTTGTTTGAAGCGCGCGGCTTCGCGTCGGCGTCGAGTCGGTTCTTGAGATAGTAAGTGCCGAGTTCGCGTCCGACAGGCGCGCCGTTCATCGTCAGGACGCCGCCGTAGTTAGTCTGCACGAGCACGCCGACGGTGTAGCCGCCGAGCGACGCGGGCAGCACGCGCGACGAAGTGCCGATGCCGCCCTTGAAGCCGAAGGCGATTGTCCCCGTGCCCGCGCCGACCGAGCCTTCTTCGACCTCGCCGCCGCGCGCCGCGCGCAACGCGGCGAAGACCTCTTCGCGCCCGATGTGGCGTCCGCGTATGTCGTTCAGCTGCCCGTCGTTCGTCTCGCCGACGATGGCGTTGACCGAACGCACCTCCTCGTTGCCGGGAAGTCCAATCATCCACTCGACGAGCGCGTCGGCCGCGCGCCCGACGCCGAGAGTGTTAGTCAGAAGGATGGGCGTCTCAATCTCGCCCAGCTCCTCGACCTGCGTCGTGCCCATCAGCTTGCCGAAGCCGTTGCCGACGAAGACGGCGGCCGGGACTTTCTCCTGAAACAGGTTGCCCTCGTGCGGGACGATGGCCGTCACGCCCGTCCGCACGCTCTCGCCTCGGATGACGGTCGCGTGTCCGACGCGCACGCCCGCGACGTCCGTGATTGAGTTGAGCGGGCCGGGCTGCATGACGCCGACGACGAGGCCGATGTCTCGCGCGCGCGGCCGTCTTTCGGCGTCGCGCGCGGTCTGCGCGAGGTTTGCGTCCGTGTTCGTCATGGCGAGCGAAAGAAGTGCGAGCGCGATTGAGCGTGCGGCGTTCATGTTTCGTCGGGGCTGCGGAAGTTTTCGTCTGACACGCCGAAAGTTTTTAACGAGTGCGCCGCCAAGTCGAAACTCACACGCAGAGTCACCGGCTCAGACGTAGAGGCGGCCCTCGCGCGGGTAGCGCGGGTGGCGCGCGACGACGGCGTGGTCTGTCGCGCGCCACGCGCGCGCTGCGCCGACGGCCGCGATGACCGCGTCGAGCGCGTCGCCGCCGCCGTTACGCATGATGCGCAGGCGGTCGGCGTCCGTGATGCGGACGTGCGCGCCGAGACCTTCGAGGATGGCGCGGCGCGTGCGCCTCCGCTTCGACGTGAGCGGGCCGCCCTCGGGCTGTTTGTAGTTCTGGTGCGGCAGGCTCATCCGTTTCAAGGTCGAGGCCGGACACGCCTCGACGACGACGCGGCGCGCGCTTGCGAGCCGCCGGTACTGGAAAGGCAGAAGCGCCGTCGAGCGTTCGCGCCGGAGCGGGCCGAGCACGTCGCGCATGCCGTAGAACGTTTGATAGATGATGCGGTAGTGGTACGGGTCGAACGGCGCTCGCTCCTCGATGTCGGTGAGACGCCGGATGTGTTTGCGCTCGCCGAGTTCGAGCGCGCGCCGGATGCATTCGAGTCCGACGCCGTAGTCGTCGTCGCCCCACTCGGCGAGCAGAGAGAACTGCTGCGACCAACGTGCGCGCGGGCCGATGACTTCGACGGGGAGGCCGAAGCAGAAGTCGAGCGCCCACAGAGCGCGGTCTGACTCGGCAATCATCTCGACCAAATGCGCGAGCACTTTCTCGCGCTCGGCCGTCCCCGAAAGCTCTTCGAGCCGCCACAGGTTCGCGAGCGTGAAGCGCGCGCCGTTGCCTCTTTCCCTTTCGGGCACGAGCCGCGCTATCCAAGTGTTTCTGCCCGCGAGTCGCGCGCCGCTGAAATCGACGCCGTAGACCGTCCTGAATTTCAAAACTTAAGAACCTTCCCCTTGCTCGTCTTTGTGTGCCGCGTAAGTTTAAGCGTCGCGCGCGCTCATTTCAAACAGCGGGCCTCTCATCAAACGTCTCGGCCCGCCGCGCCTTCAAGCCTTCCGAGACTTCGGCGCGTGCAGGTAAAACTGCCAGAGGATGCGCGCCGCGACCGCGCGCCACGGACGCCAAAGGTCGCCCAACTCTTCCATGCGCACGAACGTCGGTCGCTCCGGCAGACGCTTTACACGCTCGGCCGCGATGATGAGCGCGAGGTCGCCGGCCGGCCAAGCGTCGGGCCGCATCAAGGCTCGCAAGAGATACACGTCGGCCGTCCAAGGGCCGATGCCCTTGACCCTCATCAACTCTTCGCGCGCCTCCTCGTCCGTCTTCGCGGCGAGTCCTTCGAGGTCAAGCTCGCCCGCGACGATGCGTCGCGCGAGGTCGCGGACGTAGACGGTCTTCTGTCGGCTGAAGTAGGCGGCGCGCAGGGTCGCGTCGTCGAGTCGGAGAAAGTTTTCGGGCGTGAGCGACGGCAGGAACGTGAGCAGACGCTCGTAAGCGGCGCGCGCCGAGGCGAGCGACACCTGCTGTTCGAGCATGATGAAGACGAGCGACGCGAAACCCGGCTCGCGCTCCCACATCTCGGGCACGCCGAACTCTGTGACGACGCGCGCCAAGTCCGTGTCGCGCCGCGAAAGCTCCCCAAGCGCGCGCGCAAACGTCTCGTCCGTCAGCGCGTCTCTCGTCAAAGCCTCGCGCGCGTTCGCGTCAACTCTTTTCGCCTTCGCCACGCGGACGAGCTTAACAGTCTTTGCGGCGTCGCGCGAAAGCGCGTCCGACTCTCTTTGATTCGACTGTCTTTCGATTAGACGACGACCGGCATGAAGGCCGCGCCGCGCGGGAGGACGTAGCCGGGAGCGTTCGCTTCGACGCGCGCGAGCGCCTCTTCGAGCGTGCGCGCCGGGTTGAGACGCATGCGCCGCACGTCTTCTTCGGGGAGCGCGGAGACGAGTTGGACGTGGAAGCGCTCGGCCTTCGTCAGAAGCGACCAAGCGGTCTGCCCGTTGACTTCGTAGGAGTCGAAAAGTCTCTGCTCAAGCGCGCGCGAGTTCTCCGCGTCGAACCACTTGAGAAAATCTGGACGGCCCGTGCCGTCGGCGCACTCGGCCAAGAGGACGATGTGTCCGCCCTCGGCGCATGCGTAAGAAGCCATCTCCAGAGCCTTGTGCGCCTGAATCAGATTCAGGTCGTAAGGCGCGCCGCCCGCAGAGGCGACGACGAGCGGGCGTCGCTCCGAAATCGTGACGGTGTGCGAGTCGGCGTACTCGGCGCAGGCCAAGCGGTGCGCCGCGCGCCAGTCGCCCGCGTAGACGCGCACGGGGCGGCCGCGCTCGTCGACGATTGCGTTGACGATAAATGACGGCGCGGCCTCGGCCGCGATGCGCTCGCACTCCTCGTGTACGACGTTGCCGTCGAGCCTTCCCGGCCCAACTCCCGCGCGTCGGCCGCCGCGTTCGGCGTCGAGCGCGAGCAGGTGCGTCGCCTCGATGGTGCGCGCCGAAGCGAGACCGGGACAGACGCTCTTGCGCCCGCCCGTGAAGCCTGCGAAGTAGTGAAAATTCACCGCGCCGGTGAGGATGACGTGCGAGTGTTCGAGGAGCGCGCGGTTGATTTCGACGGGCGTGCCGCGCTCGGTCGCTCCGAGCTGCGCGTGCTTCGCCGCGTCGTAGGCGTCGTGGTCGAGCGTGCGCACGCGCTGGACGACGAAGGGCGTGAGTAGCTCCGACTTCTCGGCGCGCGTCACGCGGCGGTGGATGCCCGTGGCGAAGATGACGCGCAGGTCGTAGGGCGCGACGCCCAACTGGACGAGGCGGCGGACGAGCAGGTGAACGATGTCCGCGCTCGCGGTGGCGCGCGTCGCGTCGGAGACGACGATGAGCGCGCTCTCGCCGGGGCTGACTATCTCTTCGAGCGGCTGCGAATCGATGGGCGAGTCAATCGCCGCGCCAATCTCGGCGTCGCCGAGCGCACGCGGCTCGTCGCCCCGTTCGGCTTCGAGTACGGCGAAGCGTCCCTCGTCGAACTCGAAGGGGACGGCGGCGCGGCCGTAACGTAACTCGACGTGTGCCATTTCAGATTCCGAACTTGCCCAACTCGCGGTCGATGACTTGGAGCGCGTCGAAGTCTGTGTTGCCGCCCTCGCGCGCGTCGGCGAGCCAGCGCCGCAGAGTGCGCGCCTCCTCGACCGAAGGGATGCGGCACGCCCCCGTCAGCGCCAGCGTCACCAGATAGTCGGGCGCGCCGTGCGTCACCAGCGCCGCCTGTAGCGCCGCCTGCTCACGCAGGTCGAGGACGATGAGGAGGTTGATTTCCATAAGAGCTGTCAGCGGTCAGCTTTCAGCTTTCAGCTTTTTTAGAGAGCGGACGAGAGCGTTAATTCTTTAGCGATAATTGACGCCGTGGCGTCTGCCGTGCGCTGAATGCTGAGCGCTGAACGCTGAACGCTTATTCCCTCGTCGAGCGGAAGCAGGAGGTCGCGGAGTTGCAGAGGTGGTACGGCTCGTCCTCGAACTCCTCGGTCTCCATCTGGATGGTCAGGTGGTCGAGGCCGAAGCGTTCGCGGAGCTTCGCGCGAAGCTCGGCCAGAAGCTCCGGCTGCGAGACCGCGCGCGCGTGCTTGACGTGCGCCGACAGAGCCTCGCGCCCCGAGGTGATCGTCCACACGTGCAGGTCGTGCACGTCCTCGACGCCGCTCGTCGCGAGAATCGCGTCCTCGACCGACGCGAGGTTGATGTGCGCGGGCGTGCCTTCCAAGAGGACGTTGACGGCCTCGCGGATGAGCTTCCAAGAGCTCCAGATGATGAGCAGCCCGATGAGCGCGCCGAGCGCGGGGTCGGCCTTGTACCAGCCGTAGACGGCCATCAGCGCGCCCGCCGTAATCGCGGCGACCGACCCGGCCGCGTCGCCCAAGATGTGCAGCCACGCCCCGCGCACGTTCAGGTCGTGTTCGTGGTCGCCGTGGAGCATCCACGCGCACACGAGGTTGACGACGAGGCCGCCCGCCGCGACGAGCATCATCGCGCCGGTCTTTATCTCCTCGTTCGGGTCGAGCCAACGTTCGTAGGCCTCGTAGAAGATGAAGAGCGAGAGGACGACGAGCGCGACGCCGTTGGCGAAGGCGGCGAGGATTTCGAGCCGGTAGTAGCCGAAGGTCTTCCGCGATGTGGCGGGCCGCGAGCCGAACCAGAGCGCGGCGAGCGCCAGCGCCAGCGCCCCCACGTCCGTCAGCATGTGACCGGCGTCGGCGAGGAGCGCGAGCGACCCCGTCCACCAGCCGCCCAGAGCCTCGGCCAGCATGTAGACGGCCGTCAGCACCAAAACGACCAGAAGCTTGCGACGGCTGCGCTCGGCGCGCGAAGCCGCGCGGCCGTCGTGGCCGTGTGAGTGCGCGTGTGTGTGCGCGTGCCCGTGTCCGTTCGTCGATGCCATCGTCGGCGCAAAGATTATCAGAAACGGGCGGGGGCTGCGAGAGCCTTGCGGGCGAGACGCGCGAGAGCCGCCGCCGGACTTAAAGCTAAACCCGGCGGCGGCTCTCGGTTTCGTTTCGGCCTTACGACTCGGCCCTACAACTCGGCGACGCCGAGCGCGCGGTTGAAGTCCTTGTAGAGGTCGTTGAACTCATGGAGGGTGCGTTCGAGCACGTGCGGGAGTTCGGCCACGTCGCGCGTGTTGACGACGAGGTTGACGTTGGCGAGGAAGGCGGCCTGCGCGTCGCCCGTGCGCACCGTCGGAGAAACCTCGACGAGGAGTAGTCGCCGCCGCTCGGACGGTCGCCGCGTGTTCACCTCGCGCGTGACCTGCGCCGCGCCCTGCTTGCCCATGTCGAACTCGGGGTCGAGCACGATGACCTCGACCTTACCCTCGCGCATCGCCCCGACGGCCTGCTGCGAGTCCGACGCGACGGAGACGTCGTAGTCGCTCGCCGCGAGGCCGCGCGCTATCTCCTCGCCGTGCGAGGTGCTCATGCAGACGAGCGCGCGACGCCTGTCCCAGACGGGCCGTGCGCGGACGCCGCCGCGCGCCGCCGTCTCGCCACCGCCCGCGCTCTGCCGCAAAAGCGCCGCGAGCATGCGCGCGAGGTCTTGCGAGCCGTTGCCACTCGTCGCCGCCGCGTCGCCGCCGGAGACTTCGGCCGTCGTCTCGACCTGAATCTGCGCCCCGCTCATGTTCCTCGCCTCGCGCTGCGTGCGCGTGGAGGCCGGCAGGTCGCCGCCGGCGGCGAGCGCGCTGTTGTCGCTCGGGCTGGCTTGCGGCTGCGCGTTGATGATCTGCTGGCACTTCGGGCAGCGGACGGTGAACGGCCGCGCCGGAACCT
>DASUNL010000435.1:0-3479 GCA_036277175.1 Pyrinomonadaceae bacterium
TCCTCGTCGCCGTCGCCGCCGTCCTGCTCTCCCTCTTGCTGCTCTTGCTCAACTACGTCCTCGGATGAGTCCCCAGACCTGATATGGAATACACGCAGGCGGAAATCTTGCAGACCGTGCGGATGACCGAGATGGAGCACCTCGACGTGCGCACGGTCACGCTCGGCATCTCTCTGCGCGACTGCACGCGCGACACGGCGGAGGCGACCGCCGAGGCGGCGCGCGCGAAGATCGTGCGCGTCGGCGGGCGGCTCGTCCCCGTCGTCAACGAGATCGGCGAGGAGTTCGGCCTGCGCGTCGCCAACAAGCGCGTCTCGATCACGCCCGCTTCGCTCGTCATGGGCGGCGCGGCGCGCGACGTGAGCGACTGCGTGCGGGTCGCGCGCGCCATCGACGACGCGGCGCGCGAGGTCGGCGTGGACTTCATCGGCGGTTACTCGGCGCTCGTCCACAAGGGGCTGACCGAGGCCGAGAGCGTCTTCCTCGATTCGATCCCCGAAGCGCTGACGAAGACCGAACGGCTGTGCTCCTCGCTCAACGTGGCGACGACGCGCGCCGGCATCAACATGGACGCCGTCGCGCACACCGGCCGCCTCATCAAGGAGATGGCCGAGCGCACGCGCGAGCGGGGGGGGCTGGCCTGCGCCAAGTTCGTCTGCTTCGCCAACGCCGTCGAGGACAACCCGTTCATGGCGGGCGCGTTCCACGGCGTCGGCGAGCCGGAGGCCGTCATCAACGTCGGCGTCTCCGGCCCCGGCGTCGTCAACTACGCGGTGCGCCAAGCGCCCGTCGGGACGCCGCTCGACGAGATGGCCGAACTCATCAAGAAGCTCTCCTTCAAGCTCTCGCGCGCAGGGGAACTCGTCGGGCGCGAGGCCGCGCGTCGTCTCGGCCTGCGCTTCGGCATCATCGACCTCTCGCTCGCGCCCACCCCCGTTCCCGGCGACTCGGTGGCCGAAATCCTTGAAGCCTTCGGCTTCGAGCGCGCCGGCGCGCCGGGGACGACGGCCGCGCTCGCGCTTCTGACCGACGCCGTCAAGAAGGGCGGCGTGATGGCCTCGTCCTCGGTCGGCGGGATGAGCGGAGCGTTCATCCCTGTCTCCGAGGACGCGGCGATGATCGAGGCGGCGCGCGTCGGCGCGCTCACGCTCGAAAAGCTCGAAGCGTGGACGAGCGTCTGCTCGGTCGGCATCGACATGGTGGCCGTCCCCGGCTCGACCTCGGCCGAAACCATCTCCGGCCTCATCGCCGACGAGATGGCAATCGGCGTCGTCAACAACAAGACGACGGCCGTGCGCGTCATCCCCGTCCCCGGCAAGGAGGTGGGCGAGATGGTCGAGTACGGCGGGCTGCTCGGGAGCGCGCCCATCATGCCCATCAGCAAGTACTCGTGCGCCGACTTCATCCGTCGCGGCGGGCGCATCCCCGCCCCCATCCACTCGCTGCGCAACTGAAGCACGACCGTGACGACAAAGACTTTGAGAAGAGCGTTCGCCGCCTCGCTGCTCGTCGCGCTGTGCGCGACTCTGTGCGCGGCGCGCGGGCAGACGGCCGGGGAGAAGAAGGAGGGACGGCGCAAGTCGAGGCCCGACCTGACGGGGACGTGGCTGCCCGACCCGACCGGCGACGCGAACATCCAAGACCGGCCGGGAGGGTCGAAGACGTTGCGCCTCGTCATCCGGCACGCCGAGCCGGAGATTAAAATCAGCCGCGTCAACGAGCGCGACGGGGCGGAGACGGCGCGCGAGTCGGTCTACTACACGGACGGACGCGGCGAGACGAATCCCGCCCCCGCGATTACGACGACGCCGGACGGCGAGCAGCGTCTCGAAGACGTGAAGTCGAAGACCAAGTGGGACGGCGAGAAGCTCGTCGTGCGCTCGACGATGCGCGTCCGCGCGGCCGGCGCTTTCCTCAACGTGACCATGGTCGAAGAGTGGAAACTCGCCCCGGACGGGCAGACTTTGACGCAGAGGACGACCATCAAGTTTGAACCCACCGGCGGGCTTGTAAGGCCCGGCGAGCCGGGGCATACAATCGTGCGCTCGTCGCCGCAGGAGGCGAAAAGGACCTACCGCCGCGCCGCCACCTGAGAGGCGCGCGGGCCGTTATGCACGCTTCCGCTCTTAACGGCCGCTCGCAATCTGCTATACTCCGGTCGCGCTTCAACTCCACGATATTGGGAATCGAGAAGCCGATACATCTCCCTTCGCGTTCGTCATTCTTTAAAAACAGTAACTTAGCAGCCGAAGTATGAAGATACTACTCTACAACCCCGACAACGGCGTGACGCGCAACTTCATGCCGCACCTCTGGATGTTTCTCCTTCAGGCGCTCACGCCGCCCGGCCACGAGGTTCTACTCGTCGACGGCAACGCGCGCGCGATGACCGAGGAGGAGCTAGTCAAATACGTGCGCGAGCAGGGCGTCGGGCTGGTCGGCATCGGGGCGATGACGAGGATGGTGGCGCGCGCCTACCGCTTCGCCGACGCCTTGCGCGCCGCCGGAATCCCCGTCGTGATGGGCGGGCCGCACGTCACCGAAGCGCCCGACGAGGCGTTGGGGCGCGACGGCGGCCCGCGTCACGCCGACGCAGTCGCACTCGGAGAGGCCGATGAGACGTGGCCGCTCATCGTCGAGGACGCGGCGAACGGACGGCTCAAAGATATTTACCAGCCCGAAGTCGACGAGAAGGGGAACGACCGCAAGCCTTCGCTCCAACCCTACCCGACCATCCCTTGGGAGACTCTAGACCTCGACCAGTTCAGCCTCGTCCCCTCTTTCCTTCGTCCCGCGCTTTCGCGGATGGGGAGCGGGTGGGGGAAGTTTCACGTCGTCCCTCTGGAGACGGGGCGCGGCTGCCCCTACGGCTGCGAGTTCTGCACGGTGACGGGATTTTTCGGCGACTCGATACGCTTCCGCACCAACGAGTCGGTCGTTGAAGAATTGTTGAGACTCAAGGCGCGTGCGCGGCGCGAGCGCGGGCAGGTCGCCGTCTTCTTCATCGACGACAACCTCGCCATCAACGTCAAGCGCGTGAAGTCGCTGCTGCGAGACATCATCGCGGCGCGCGCCGAGCTTCCTTGGGTCGCGCAGATTAGCGCGAACCTTCTGAAGGACGAGGAACTCGTCGACCTCATCGCCGCTTCGGGCGGGAAGTGGATTTTCATCGGCATGGAGTCCATCGACCCGGCCAACATGGCCGACGTCAACAAGAACTTCTCGAAGCCGGGCGAGTACCGCGCCGTGCTCGAACGCCTCGCCGCGCGTAACATCTACGCCATCACGTCCTTCATCTTCGGGATGGACAACGACACGCCGGGGGTCGCCGCGCGCACGCTCAGCGAAATCGAGTCGTGGCCGCCGGGCCTCCCCGTCTTCGGACAACTGACGCCCTTCCCGAACACGCCGCTCTACCACCGTCTGGAAAAGGCCGGGCGACTCGACCGCCCGAAACACTGGATGGACTTCGCGCCGTT
>DASUNL010000436.1:0-4800 GCA_036277175.1 Pyrinomonadaceae bacterium
CGATGATACCGGCCCGCCGCATGGCGTTCAAGCGGACGGTCACGCTCTCGCGCGTCGAGCCGACGATGGAGGCGATTTCGCGGTGCGGGAGGTTGAGGTCGATGAGGACGCCGCCCTCTTCGGCGCGCCCGTAGCGTTCGGAGAGTTCGACGAGGAGCTTGTCGAGGCGGGCCGGGATGGCGTCTAAGGCGAAGTTGGCGACGCGGCGCTCGGCCCGCGCTAGTCGTTGACCGACGAGGCGGAAGGTGTAATCATAAAGCTCGCGGTGACGCCGCATCCCCTCTTGAAACTCCCCCGCCGGAACACGCAGTAGCCGCGCGTTCTCGTAGGCGATGGCGCATTTTTCGCGCGCGCCCGAGGCGTAGAGCGCCGACTCGCCGAAGAGCGCGCCCGTGCCCAAGATGTCGATGACGGCCTCGCGGCCCGTCGCGTCCTCGACGGCGCAGATTTTGACGCGCCCGCGCGCGATGAGGTAGAGCGAGTCGGCCGCGTCGCCCTTGCGGTAGATGAAGCGGCGTCGGCGGAAGTCGAGCGCCGAAGAGGCGGCGGCCAAAAGCTCGACCAACTCGTCGCCGAGCCGCGCGCCGATCTCCGAGTGGCGTATAATTTCAGCGCGCTCCTGCTCGGACAGGTCGCACGCGCGTCGGGTTGAAATCATCGGGGGGAAACCTCGGTCTACATTGGTAGATGGCGATTAGAGAAGACGGAATGCGAGCTAAAAGGGGGCGCGCTCGTGAGGCAGAGACCGGGAAACCTCGAAAGTGTGACCGGGTGTTTACGGGAAACGACGAGCGCGGAGACCGCTTAAAGCAGTTGCGAGGCTGACATCAAAAACAATGTCGTCGCGTTCGATGAGGACGGGCTAACTTTCAAACGAAGGCGACGAGCCGTAACGTCCTTGTTGACGACGAACTCTAGCACGAAGGGGCAGGGGGCGCAAGACCTGTTTTTTGCCGCCCGCGCCGAGCGAGGCGCGCCCGCGGCCGGCAATTCTATGGTAGGTAAATTCAAGGTGCTCGTCGTGGACGACGAGCGGGACAAGCTCGAAATGATAGCCTTCGCGCTCCGGCGCGAGGGCTACGACGTGCGCACGGCTTCGGACGGCGTCGAGGGTCTCGACGCGGTCGCCGCGCACCAGCCCGACCTCATCATCACCGACGTAATGATGCCGCGCCTCGACGGCTACGAGCTGGCGCGGCGCGTCCGCTCGAACCCGCTGACGCGCTTCATCCCGATTATCATCCAGTCGGCGGCGCGCGGCGCGGCCCAAGACGTGCGGCTCGGGTCTGAAATCGGCGCGCTCGGCTACATCACCGACCCGACCGACATCGACCTCCTGCGCGCGCGCGCGCGCACGCTCCTCGAATTCAAAGACTACCTCGACAGTTGCGAGGAGGCGGCGTTTACAGACCACCTGACGGGCCTCGCCAACCGACGCCGCTTCGAGCGTCAGCTTGAGCGCGAGGAGGCGCGCACGCGCCGCTACGGTCGGCCCTTCTGCCTCCTGCTCCTTGACATCGACAACTTCAAGGAGGTCAACGACACGCACGGCCACGAGGCCGGCGACGAGACCATCCGCGCGCTCGCCAACGTCCTTCAGTCGGGCACGCGCGGCATCGACACGGGGGCGCGCGTCGGCGGCGACGAGCTGGCCGTCATCCTGCCCGAGACCGACTACGCGCACGGCGTCGAGGCGGCCGAGCGCCTGCGGCAGGCCGTCCGCGCGCACGACGTCGCGGGGGTCGGGCGCATCACTTCGAGCTTCGGGCTGGCCGAGTTTCCGGGCTGCGCGCGCGACTGGCGCGAACTCTACGCGGCGGCCGACGCCGCGCTCTACGAGGCCAAGCGGCGCGGGCGCGACCGCGTCTGCCAAGCGCCACTGCTCCCCGACCCGAACCCCGCGCCCGCGCTCGGCGTATCATAGGCGAGAGAGTCAGAAGCGAGGAGTGTGTGTAAATGGCCGACTACAAGGACAAGCTTGAGGAGTGGCGCGAGGCTGCGCGGCGCAAGGCGCGCGAGCTCGACGACAAGTATCAGATACGCGAGCGCGTCGAAGAGGGCGCGCGCGCGGCGGGCGACGCCGCGCGGCGCGGGGCCGAGAAGGTGGCCGAGGGCGCGGAGCGCGCGCGCGCAGAGGCCGAGCGCATCGGCGAAGACTTCGACGTGCGCGAGCGCGCCGACGATTTGCGCGAGCGCGGGCGCGACGTGCGCGAGCGTGCGGGCCGCGCGGCCGAGGACGCCGCGCGTGCGGCGCGCACGGCCGGAGAAGCCGCGCGCGGCGCGTCGAAGACGGCGGGCGCGCGTGCTAAGACCGTGGGCAAGACCGCGAGCGAGCGGGCCGCGCAGGTCTTCGGCGGAGCGCGCCGCTACTACGACCGCGCGTCGAAGACTTATCGCGTGGGCGCGGCCGGCGCGCGTCTCACGTCGGCGGGCACGCGGGGCATCGGCAACGCCTACGAGTGGGCGCGCGAGAACCCGAAGCGCGCCATCGTCGTGACGCTCTCTTTGGCGGGCGGCCTGAGCGCGGGCGCGGCCTTCCCCGGCCTCGACGCCGTCCTCTTGGGCGCGCATCCGCACTGGTTCACACACTCGGCGCTCCCCGTCTGGGCCTTGCGCAAGGCGGGCACGAAGTTTGACGAGTACCTGACGAAGCGCGAGACCTTAATCGCCGAGGGGCAGCTCGACGAGGCCGAGCGCGAGCGCGTCGAGTTCGAGCGCAAGATAGTCAAGTACGTCGGCGCGCCTCTGCTCGGCGCGTTCAGTTGCGCGGCCGGTCTGACGATGTGGGCGCAGATTCTCCAGCCCGGCACGGTGGTCGGCGCGCCCGTCAGTTGGCTCATCGGCGGCAACCCCATCCTGAGCGGCATCTGGCTTTTCGGCAACGGCGTGATTTGTTTCCAGCAAGGGTACAAGTTCTTCATGATCGCTTTGCGCGACCAAGAGGACGCGCAACGCATCGTCAGAGAGATAAGGGGACTGCTTCCGGCGGCGGCGAGCGCGTGAGAAGTTTTACGCGAATTTTACAAGTAGGGGTTCAACGCGCGGCCGCTCCTGTGGCATCATTGGAGTTGACAAGGATTCCGGAGAAAGAAGGGTTTAATTCATGCGACGCACGGTGTTTCATCTGGTAGTTGCGCTCCTCGCTTTTCTCGTCGGCATCACGACGGCCTACGCCTTCGGCCTCTTCTTCGGCGCGGAGAAGCCGCGCGCGACGACCACGAGCTTCGGGCTGCGCTCCGGCCCGCCGCCCGCCCGACGCGCGTGCCCGAGCATGGTGCGCGACCTCGCGCCGCCGCCGCCGCCCGTCGTCATGGTGATGCCGAGCGCGCCCGTGCCGCCCGACGCGCCCGCGCCTCCGCCCGCGCCCACGCGCCGCGCCAAGAAGCAGACGCGCATCATCATCCGCAGCGCGGACGGCTCGGTGAAGGTCATCGAGTCGGGCGTTGACGCGCGCGCCTCACGGACAGAGAGCGCGCCGGTCACGAAGTTCTAAGGCCGCTCGCGACGCGGCCGCGCGAGACATAAACGCGAAGGGCACGAGGGAGTCAGAAGCCCTCGTGCCCTTCGTCCGTTTTGCGATAAGGCGGTACTGACTCCGGCGTTAGAGCACAGTGACGGGGAACGGCGTGAAGGAGAGCAGGAAGACGGCGAGCGTGGCGAGGGCGACGAACAGGCGCGCGCGGCCCAACGGCTCGCTCTCGTCCTCGGCGCGCGGGTGGCCGAAGCGCAGCATGATGTAGAGCAAAAGCGCGTAGACCGCGCCGCCCGGCGAGCCGTGCCAGAGCCAGCCCAAGGGGACGAGCGCGATGACTGTGAGGAAGGCCGCGCGCCCGATGTGCGCGTGGGCGCGCGGGCCGAACAGCGAGTAGGTCGCGTGCCCGCCGTCCAACTGCCCGACCGGCATCAGGTTCAGACTCGTCACCAGAAGTCCCACCCACGCCGCCCAGTAGAAAGGGTTCGGCGCGAGATTCGCCAAATCATTTGCGCTGACGCCGACGAGCGCCGCCAAGAGTTTCATCATCGGCGGGTCGTTGAAGATGAGCACGCCCTCGGTCGGCAATTCCACGTTGTAAGGCTTGGCCGTCCACATCGCGAGCAGCGCGATGGGCACGAGCACAATAAAGCCCGCGAGCGGCCCGGCCACGCCGATGTCGAAGAGCGCGCGGCGCGTCGGAATCGGCGACTTGATTTTGATGAACGCGCCGAGCGTGCCGGCGAGAAACGGAGGCGGCATCGGGATGAAGAAGGGGAGCGTGGCGTCGACGCCGTAGCGTCGGCACGCGACGTAATGGCCGGCCTCGTGCGCGAGCAGGATAGAGAGCAGCGAGCACGCGAAGAGCGCGCCGCCCGTCATGACTTCCGTGTGCGCAAGCGCATACGAGAGGAGCGCCCTCTGCCACTCGAAGTAGTAGAGGGGGACGTAGGAGATGGATTCAAAGACCGACGAGGGCGCGGGCAGGACGGGCTCAATCTCCGCCCCGAGCGGAACCATCAACCCGAGGCCCGCCCAGAGAGCGGTCACGCCCGTCAGCAAAAAGAGCGCGGCGTGACGCGCCCACTCGCCCGCGGTCGGACGCGCCGCGCGCCTCGGCCTCAGCGCGCTCGCGCGGCCCGCGGCCCTCTCCGCGATGAATGTCGGAACAGCCCGGAGTGATTCAGACATAAAAGCCGTGACAAGTGACAGGTGACAGGTGACAGGAAAGAGAACTGCTTCTTGTCACCTGTCACCCGTCACCCGTCACGGTTTTTAATACGTTGAGTCGGGCAGGCGCGTGCTCGCCGCCGCGTCGCCGGCCGCAG
>DASUNL010000437.1:0-7233 GCA_036277175.1 Pyrinomonadaceae bacterium
CAGCCGCATGAGCGACTGCGCGGCCAAGCCCGACTTGACGCACGCGCTGGCGACGGCCGCGAGCGTCTGCGCGCCGGCCGTCTCGACCGTGCGCGAGCAGGCGTCGGCGCGGTCGAACTCCAGACCCGAGAAGGCGCGCGCGGCGGCCGCGCGCACCTCGCGCGAATCGTCCGCGAGCGCGAGCAGGACGGGCGCGAAGACCGACTCGTGGTCAATCGCCCCGAGACTCGTCACGGCCGTAGCCCTGACGGCCGCGCTCTCGTCGCGCCGAGACATCTGCGCCAGCGCCTCGACCGAGCGGCCCGCGCGGAAGCGCGAGAGCGACTGCGCGGCCGCGATGCGCACCTCGACGTCGTTGCTTTCGAGTCGCTCAAGAGCGTCGGCAAAGTTCTCGTCTTCGAGCCACTCGGGCAGGCGCTCCGCCGCGCTGTCGAAAAGCTCGACCTCGTGCGCCGAAGAGTCGCCCGCCGACGTGTGCGCGAAGATGCGCGACTCGTGCGGCGCTGACCACGCGAGCTCAATCGACTCGAACGAGCAGGCCGTGAGCGCGGGGACGATGACGGTCGGCGGCACGTCCGGGTATCTGCGCGCCGTGTCGAGCAACGCGCCGAGCGCGCGCGGCAATCCCAGCGCGCCGAGGCTCGCGACGACTTCGGCGCGGACGCTCGAATCCGCGTCGTAGAGGGCTTCGAGCAGGAACGGAAGCGAGGCGCGCGACATCACCTGTCCGAGCACGCGGGCGGCCGAGAGGCGGTCGTAGGTGTCTTGCGCGAGCAAGAGCGCGGCGCTCTGCCGCGCGACGAAGCCGTACTCTTCGAGCGCGCGGCGCGCCCGGCGCTTGCCGTCCTCGTCCGATTCGGACGAGTCGAGGACTTTGATGAGCGAGGTCTCGATGGCGCGACGGTCGTCCGACGCGCGCGAGGCCAGAACCTCGATGCTGTGCGGCAGACCCTCGACGAGTTTTCCTATCTCTTGGTCGATGCGGTACGCGCCGAAGAGCACGGCCGGAAGCGACGCCGACGCGCCGCGCAGCTCCGCCTTCCCTTCCGCGCGCGGCTGCGCCTTCGGCTCGGGGACGAGCGCGCCGTAGGCGGCGACGAAGCGCGCGTTCTGATCTTCAGCGCCGCTTCCGCTCGCGCGCCGCTCCTGCGCCACGGGGACATGTGACTTGCGCCGGTCGCCCTTCGGCGTCTCGAACTCCGTCTGCGCCGTCGGGGCGACGCCGTCCGTCGCCTCCTTCCTCAAGGTCAGACTTCTCGAACGTCTCTCCACGACTTCTTCAGACCCGTCGTCGCTCGTCTCGCGCGCGCGCTTACGGCGCACGAAGAGGAGGACGGCGACGAGGCCGCCGCCGAAGACGACGAACAGAATCAGAAGACTCACCGAAGAGGCGAACAACTCGCCGCCGCCCGCAGCGTCGGTCGTGACCTGCATGGCGGCCGGGGGCGCACCCGACGGCGCGCTCGAAGTCTCCGGCGTCTTAAATCCTTCGGCCGTGTCGGACGCGGGCGGAGTCTGCGCCGCGTCGCCCGCGCCCTGCGTGGGGGCTTGCGCCTTGTCCTGCGCGTTCTTTGCTTGCGTCTGGTTCGACTGCGCGGCGTCAGCGCGCTCGGCCGCCTCGGGTCTTCGCTGCGCGTTCTGCTCACGACGCGCCTGAGAATCTTGCCGCGCCGCGTTCGCGTCGAAGTCGTCGCGCGCGCGCGCGGCGGCTTGCGCGCTTTCGCGTCGCGCCTGAGCGGCCGCCTTCTCTTCACCGCCGCCCGCGAGTCCGCCCGCGACGACGAGGTCGAGGCGGTTCGAGTTGGGGCGCACCGTGACGCTTGAGCCGCGCCGTGCCGGGACGATGATTTGCAGCGAGTCGCCGACGCGCTCGACGCGGACGCCGCCCGACATGCGCGACGGGAGCGCGGTCTTGCCGTAAGGCACGACGACGTTGAAAGTCCCGTCCTTGTCCTGCCACGTCTGCGCGTTGCTCATCGCCCCGTCGCCCGAGATGGAGACGACCGCGTCGCCGCCCCGCGTGCTCGAAGCGACGCCGGTGACGTTGACGCCCTCGCGCTTCTGTCGCTGCGCGCGCGGGCTGACCTGCGCGGAGACGACGGCGAAGGCGCAGAGCGCGGCGACGACGAGCAGTCGCGTGCGCGCGTCGTGCGTGCGACCGCCCGAGGGCTTAGCCGACGCGGAGACTTGTCCGGAAGACCGTACCTTGTTCATGGTGTAAATACCCTGCGGGCTCGGCGGAAACCCGGATGAAAGTGAGGTGTGGGTTGAAGTGGAAGGCGCTCGCCCTCGTGTCCATTTGGGCGCGGCCGCGAGCCGGGGGCGTCGGGTGGCTCGGTAGTGTGCGCGCGGGACGCGAGAGGCGGCGCGAGGCTTTAGGGAATGAAAGAGCGGGTCTTCAGCGTTCGTCGCTGAACTTGTAGCCGATGCCCCAGACGGTCAGAACCATCTGCGGGTTCTCGGGGTTGTCCTCGATCTTGGCCCGGAGGCGGTTGATGTGCGAGTCAATCGTGCGGTCGTAGCCCTCGTAGGAGTAGTCCCAGATTTTCTCCAAGAGGTACTTCCGAGGGAAGACGCGGCCGGGGTTCGAGGCGAAGAGCCGAAGCAGCTCGAACTCCTTCGGGGTCAGCTCGACTTGCCGGTCGCCGATGCTCACCTCGCGTTTGGCCGGGTCGATGCGCAGACGCCCGCGCACGATGGGGGCTTCGTCGCCCGGCTCCTCGGCGCGTGCCGAGTAGGTGCGGACGCGGCGCAGCACGCTCTTGATTCTGGCCTCAAGCTCGCGCAGGTTGAAGGGTTTGGTGATGTAATCATCCGCGCCCATCTCAAGTCCGAGGACTTTGTCCACGGTGTCGTCTTTGGCCGTGAGCATCAGGATCGGTAGGAGTGGGGCCTTCTCCCGCAGTTCGCGGCAGACGGCCAGACCGTCCATCTTCGGCAGCATCAGGTCGAGCACCACCACGTCGGGCTGCGTGTTCAGCGCGGCCTGTACGCCTGAGAGGCCGTCTTCGGCCGTCTGGACGTTGTAGCCCGTGCGTGAAAAGTACTCGTTGATGAGTTCCAGAATCTGCCTGTCGTCTTCGATAACGAGCAGGTTCAGCTTCCGGTCTTCCGCCTCTTCGGGCACATCTTCAGCTTCTTTCGACCTGAGGTTGTTCGCGGGTTTGTCGGTCATTCTTTGCAAAGAAGCTGACAGAAGCACTCGAAGGGAGGTCGCGGCAGGCGGACTTCGCCGCGCCGAAGTCATTTTGAATATAGCAGGACAACCCCAGCAAACTCAAGCATTAAGTTGGCCGCGCCCGATTTTTCCACAGTTTCGTGAAGATGACGAGCGCGCCCGCTTCGCGTCCGCTCAGCGTTCCTCGCGTCACCGAATACGGTATCGCGAAGGACGCTCGGCCTTCGCGGAAGGCTCTGAAGTAAGGTGTGACCTCTTTATTCTTGACAAAAATCGGAGGGCGCGAGCACAATCGCCGCTCGCTTCTTCGCGCTTCTGTTCTCGACCGAACGCCCCGGCAAACTTCAAGGACACACGGGAACCCGCATGGCCTCGACGCAGACCGTCAACGAAACCGCTCTGCCCGACTTACGGCTCGTCCGGCGCGGCAAGGTGCGCGACGTTTACGAGGCGGACGAGCGCCACCTGCTCATCGTCGCGACCGACCGCATCTCGGCCTTCGACTGCATACTCCCGACACGCATCGAGCGTAAAGGCGAAGTGCTCACCGCGCTCTCGCGCTTCTGGTTCGAGCGCCTCGCCGACGTCACGCCGCACCACCTCGTCACGACCGAGGTCGAAGAGATGCCCGAGTCCATCAGCCGCCACGCGGAACTTCTGCGCGGTCGCTCGATGCTCGTCCGCCGCACGGAAGTCTTCCCCGTCGAGTGCGTCGTGCGCGGCTACCTCGCCGGCTCTGGTTGGAAGGACTACCTGCGCACGGGCGAGGTGTGCGGCCAACGCCTGCCCGAGGGCTTGCGCGAATCCGACCGACTCCCCGCGCCCATCTTCACGCCCGCGACCAAGGCCGAAGAGGGGCACGACGAAAACATCAGCGAGGCTCGCATGCGCGAGATTGTCGGCGACGAGGTGACTGACGCCTTGCGCGACACCTCGCTCGCGCTCTACCGCGAGGCGGCGGCTTACGCCGAAGGGCGCGGCATCATCATCGCCGACACGAAGTTCGAGTTCGGCCGCGACGACACGGGGCGCGTCATCCTTATCGACGAGGCGCTGACGCCCGACTCGTCGCGCTTCTGGCCCCGCGAAGAGTACGCGCCCGGCCGCGCGCAAAGCTCCTTCGACAAGCAGTTCGTCCGCGACTATCTCGAAGGGCTCGCGTGGGACAAGCGTCCGCCCGCGCCGCCGCTCCCTCGGGAAGTCTCCGACGCGACGACCGCGCGCTACCTGCAAGCCTACAAGCTGCTCACGGGCGAAGAGCTGTAAAGAAGCTTTCAGCCCTCAGCACTTAACATTCAGCCGTCAGCTCAATGCGCGCTTCCGCAAACGGCCGCTCTCTCATGTGATATTCGACTACTTGAGTTTTAAAAAGCTGTTGGCCGAAAGCTGAAAGTGAGTGCTCAACGCTCGCGCATGACCTTCTTTGACTTCTTCGTCTTCGCAGTCGTTTGCGCCTCGGTCGCGGCCGGCGCGATGCGCGGGTTTGTGCGCGCGCTCGTCACGATTGTCGCGCTCATCCTCGGACTCATCGTCGCGGCGCGCGGCTACGAGGCGGCGGGCGCGCTCCTGCGCGGCGCGGGACTCGTCGAGTCGGTGGAAGCGGCGAGCGCGGGCGGGTTTCTGTTGATTGTCGTCGCGTGTCTCGCGGGCGGGTTCGCCACGGGCGCTTTGGCCCGGCGCGGTTTGCGACGCGCGCGTCTCGAATGGTTCGACCGCGCGCTCGGCGCGGGCTTCGGCCTCGTGCGCGGCGCGGCCTTCTGCTCGGTCGTCTACCTCGCTTTGACGGCCTTCCCCGTCCACATCGAGGCGGTCGAAGAGGCGTTGAGCGCGCCCGCGCTCGCCGTCGGCGCGCGCCTCGTCGCCGCCTGCACTTCGGAAGACGTGCGCGGTCGTTTCGTCGAGGAGTACCGAAAGCTGTCCGGCTGAATTAGCGCGAGCGCGCGCCGGAATTTATTCGAGATTGCGTCTTTAACCCCTCAGCCTGACCGGAGCACCCTATGCTGATGCGCGCCCGCCTCGAAGCCCTGATTGACGAGATGCTCGACGGACAGATCATGCTCGACGAGGCACTCGCCGAGTTCGAGAAGCTCTACATCCAGAAGGCGCTCGCGCGCAACAAGGAGCGACTGTCGCACACGGCCGACAAGCTCGGCATCCACCGCAACACGCTCTCCAAACGTGTCGCCAGCTACCGCGAGCAGACGCGCGCTGCGGCGAAGTCGCAAGCGCGCAAGACCAATTCCCGCCGCGCGCGTTAATTAGGCGCGCACAAAGTTTCTTTTTTTAGTATCATCAGCCCCCATATGAACAACGACGCGGGCAGGGTCGAACTCGACGAGCAGTCCGTCGCCGAAGCCGCGCGCGCCGCCCTCGCCGACCTTGAAATCGACTCCGGGGTCGAAGAGGTCACGCGGCCCTCCGGGAGTGGCGAACAGTGGTGCGTCCGATTCGGCGGCAGCTACGGTCGCTTCTGCGACTCTTTCCGCGACCAGTTCGGGCGGGCCAACAGCCCCGCTCTCCAGCGCGAGAAGTTTAAGCGTCATCTGCTGACGTGTCAGGACACGTTGCGTCGGCAGATGGGCACACGGCGCCGGAGAGGAATGAGACCAACAGGAGGAGACGAGATGGCAAAACGCAGACAGGATCGCGGCGCGCTCGACAGCGCGCGCCAAGTGGCTTCGGAAGTGATGGACACGGCGGCCAGCGCCCTGAGCAACATCATCGGTCAGGCCTCGGGCGCGGCCGACGCGGCGCGCGAGACGGCGGCCAGCGCCGTCGGGACGGTCAGCCCCACGGCCGGCGAAGTCATGCGGACGGGGAGCGCGACGACGCGCGGCAGAAGAACGAAAAGCGGCGGCCGTCGCAGCGCCAGCACAGGCACGCGCGGCGGACGGACTTCCGTCAGCAAGGCTGTCAAGAGCGGCGCGCGACGCACGCGCAAAGCTGCGGCGTCCGCGACGAAGGCCGCCAACCGCGCCACGCGCACGACGACGAAGGCCGCGAAGCGCGCCGTCGACAGCGCCACGCGCACGGCGACGAGGGCTGCCAAGTCGGCGACCTCGGGCGGCCGCGCGGCCGCAGGCGCGAAGAAGTCGAGCACCAAGAAGTCGGGCGCGAAGAAATCAGGCGCGAAGAAGTCCGGCGCGGCGAAGAGAGCGGGCACGAAGAAGTCTGGGTCGAAGAAGTCCGGCGCGGGGCGTAAGTCGGGCGCGGCTTCGCGCGGCGCGCGCAAAGGGCGCAAGCGCGGCCCGATGAAGAAGTAGCGGCCGACTCCAACGCCCGACGACGGCCCGAAGTTGTGACGCGCGGCGCGAAGCCCATCTCGTGGTGTTTGACTGACACGGCGTAAGAACGCCTGTCCGCGCCGCGCGTCCTTCCCTTCCGCGCTCCCCCTCCCGTAGAAGACCTCAACGCAAACCTTCTCCACACGCCCCGCCGAACCTGACCCTGTTGACAAGTCGTTCAAGGTTGATATAATTCTGGCACTCGTTTCGGAGGAGTGCCAGAGATAGGCGTTTTCACCAATGAAAGCGAGGGAATCTGCGCCTTTCGGCCGAGCACTTCCCGCGAGTGAGTGCCAAAAGTTCCACCAAACGGCAATCTTAAAACTAACCGGCGCTTACAAGCCCGGTCGACTTCGGAAAGGAGAGTTATGGCAACGAACATCAGACCCCTGCATGACCGAGTGATTTTGCGCCGCATCGAAGAGGGCGAACAGGTGCGCGGCGGCATCATCATCCCCGACACGGCGAAGGAGAAGCCGCAGGAGGGCGAGGTCATCGCCGTCGGCGAAGGCAAGCGCAAGGACGACGGCACCCGCATCGGGCTCGACGTCAAAGAGGGCGACCGCGTGCTCTTCGGCAAGTACAGCGGCTCTGAGATCAAGCTCGACGGCGAGGAGTACCTCATCATGCGCGAGGACGAGATTCTCGGTGTCATCGAGAGGGCCGGCGCGGCCTCGGGCGGCAAGAAGGGCGGCAAGTAGTCGGACGACTACGGCCGCCCTTCAATTGCGAAGCATCATTGAAGCGTACTTTTAAGGAGAAACTCTGATA
>DASUNL010000438.1:0-2858 GCA_036277175.1 Pyrinomonadaceae bacterium
AGGCTCTCGGAGGGGAAGTGCGCGGGCCTAATTTTGTCGTCCCGCTTGGCGGGTGATACAATCCTTCGTCGCGCCCCAATCAACGGAACATTGAATCGCCGAACCCGACCGCGCGGCTTGCAAGCGGCCGGCGGCGCACGAATCTTTCTACCCGCTCCCGAGCACTCGATGGGCCATCCGACGAGCGTCACTTCCAACGCCTTCAACACGACCGCCCGCGAGAGGTTGGCGCAATACCTGACCCGCGCCGGGTCGAAGCACGAGCCGGTCTTGGCGCTCACGCCCGACGCCTCGACGCGCGAATACTTCCGCATCCCTTGGAAGCGCACGACGGCCATCGCGGCTGTCTACCCAGAGCCGTTCGACCCGGAAATTCATCCTTTCCTCGACGTGACGAGGCTCTTCACGGAGGCGAAAATCCCCGTCCCCGCCGTCCTCGACGTCGATGCCCTGAGCGGCATCATCGTGCAGGAGGACTTGGGCGACAACCAACTCCGCCGCGTCTTCGAGACGACGACCGAGGACGAGCGCGACGCCTACTTCGAGCAGGCCGTCTCGCTCATCGCCGACATACAGGCGGCGACGGCGCGCGCCTTCGAGCGCGATTCGATTGCCAGCCGCCTCGCCTTCGACGAGGCGAAGCTCTCTTGGGAGCTGGACTTCTTCTTCGAGCACTACTTCAAGAGCCTGCGCCGCGAGGAGCTGAGTCACGCCGACGAGACGGAGTTGAAAGTCGAGCTCAACGACATCGCGGCCGAGCTTGCGTCGCGCCCGCGCGTGCTCTGTCACCGCGACTTCCATGCGTCGAATCTAATGGTTGACCGCAAAGCGCGGCTGCGCGTCATCGACCATCAGGACGCGCGCATGGGGCCGGCCAGCTACGACCTCGTCTCGCTCCTGCTCGACCGGCAGACCTCGCCGCCCTCGCTCGCCGAGATACGCGAGCGACGCCTCTACTTTCTCGACGAGCGGCGCACGCGCGGGCTCGAAGCCCTCGACCCCGACGAGTTCGCGCGCGAGTTTCGTCTGATGACCGTGCAGAGGGGCTTGAAGGCGACGGGCACGTTCTCCTATCAAACGGGCGTGGCGGGCCGCCGAGGCGCTTACGAGCAGTTCATCAACCCGATGCTGCTAATCGTCCTACAGGCGGCCGAGTGGCTCAATCGTTTCCCCGCGCTGCAACGAGTGCTGCGCGCGCGCGTCGAGATGCCGTGAGGTTCTGTTAAGAGTCGCGGGGTTCGCAAAATATCAAGGAGAGGTCTTCATACGTTAACGCCATGAGTCAGGTCTACATCAATCAACTTTCTCAGCACGCGGGCGAAGAGGTGACGCTTCGCGGCTGGCTCTACAACATGCGTTCGAGCGGGAAGCTCATGTTTCCGCAACTGCGCGACGGCACGGGCGTCGTCCAGTGCGTCGTCTTCAAGAAGAACGTCGCCGAAGAGGTCTGGGAGACTTTGAAGGGCTTGGGTCAGGAGTCGGCGCTGGAGATTCGCGGCCAAGTAAGAGCGGACGAGCGCGCGCCCGGCGGCTTCGAGATTGACGTGACGGGCGCGCAGGTCTTTCAACACGTCGAGGGCTATCCCATCTCGCCGAAGGAACACGGGACGGAGTTCCTGATGGATCACCGTCACCTTTGGCTCCGCTCGCGCCGTCAGCACGCCATCCTCAAAGTGCGCCACACGGTCGTCCGCGCCGTCCGCGACTTTCTCGACGACGACGGCTTCACTCTGCTCGACACGCCGATACTAACGCCCGCCGCGTGCGAGGGCACGACGACGCTCTTCGAGGTTGACTACTTCGGCGACGAGAAGGCGTATCTCTCGCAGTCGGGCCAGCTCTACAACGAGGCGACGGCCGCCGCCTTCGGCAATGTCTACTGCTTCGGCCCGACCTTCCGCGCCGAACGCTCGAAGACGCGCCGCCACCTCACAGAGTTCTGGATGGTCGAGCCGGAGATGGCCTACGCGACGCTCGAAGACGTGATGAGCCTCGCCGAACGTTTCCTCTCGGCCATCGCCGCCCGCGTTTTGGACGAGCGCAAGGAGGAGCTAAAGGTTCTTGAGCGCGACACGTCGAAGCTCGAAGCAATCGTGCCGCCTTTCCCGCGCCTTCACTACGACGAGGCCGTGAAGATTCTTCACGACGGGCACGAGCGCGGCGAGCTTGAGTCGCGCTTCGAGTGGGGCGGCGACTTCGGCTCGCCCGACGAGACATACATTTCGGCCCGCTACGAGAAGCCGGTGATGGTTCACCACTACCCTGCGGCCGTCAAAGCCTTCTACATGCAGCGCGACGCGGAGAGGGAAGAACTCGCGCTCGGCGTCGACGTGCTCGCGCCCGAAGGCTACGGCGAGGTCATCGGCGGCGGCGAGCGCGCCACCTCGCTCGAATACCTCGAATCGCAATTGAAACTGCACGAGCTGCCGCGCGAGTCCTTCGAGTGGTACTTGGATTTGCGTCGCTACGGCAGCGTCCCGCACGCGGGCTTCGGCATGGGCATCGAACGCTGCACCGCATGGATGTGCGGCATCGAGCACATCCGCGAGACCATCCCGTTCCCGCGCATGCTCTACCGGATAAGACCTTAGGGGCAGTGACGAGTGACGAGTGACGAGTGACAAGTTAAAGACAAGCTCTTGCTCGTCACTCGTCACTTGTCACTCGTCACTGCTTTTCTATTATGAGCGCGCTGTTCTTCGAGCCGAAGCCGATGCAGTTGCAGAGGGCGACGCGCACGTCCGCGTGGCGCGCTTCGTTGGGCACGTAGTCCAGGTCGCAGTTCGGGTCCGGCTCGTCCAGGTTGATCGTCGGCGGGATGACGCCTCTGTGCATCGCGCAGAGCGCCGCGCCGAGTC
>DASUNL010000439.1:0-5901 GCA_036277175.1 Pyrinomonadaceae bacterium
CGTCGCCTTCGCCGCCGCGCCCGACGGCGACGACCCGCACGGCCGCTTCACGCGCTTCGCAGACCTGCGCTTTCGCGCGGCCGCCGCACGCGCGGCCGGTGCGCGTGCGCTCGTCCTCGTCGCGCGCGAGGAGAACTTTAAGGACGACCGTCTGGCGCGTCTCTCATACGACAACGCGGGCGACGCGGGCCTGCCCGTCGTCGTCGTCTCAAGACAGGCGGCCGCGCGCATCCTCGGCCTCGGCGGCACGTCTCAACTCGCCGAGTTCGAGCAAAACCTCCGCACGGCGAAAACTTCGACGTTGCCTTCTTCATCTTCGACGGCGACGACGCCCCCGACGTCTTCAACGACGACGACTCCGGCGACAACGACTCCCGCGTCCGCGTCCGCGATACAGGCGCAGGCTCTCACGCAAGTCCGCCCGCGCGCCGCGCTCACCATTGCGACCGACGTGGTGCGGCGCGAAGCCCCCGCGCACAACGTCGTCGGCATCCTTCACGGCACAGACCCGAAGTTGAAAGACGAGGCCATCCTCGTCGGCGCGCACTACGACCATCTCGGGCGCGGAGGCCAAGGCAGTCTCGCCGCGCGCGAGGGCGACGTGCATCACGGCGCGGACGACAACGCCTCGGGCACGGCCGCGCTGCTCGAACTCGCGCGCCTGCTCGCCGGGGAGCGCGCGCGCCTGCGACGCACCGTCGTCTTCGTCGCCTTCGGCGGCGAGGAGGAGGGCCTGCTCGGCTCGAAGCACTACGCAGAGCACCCCGCGCACGCGCTCGACGCGACGGCGGCGATGATTAACATGGACATGGTCGGCCGCCTGCGCGACGAGAAGCTGATGGTCGCGGGGGTGGGGACGGCCGCCGAGTGGAGAGACTTGGTCGAGCGCGCGAACGCTAACTTGAGCGTCAAGGTCAACGCGGCGGGCGCGGATGCGTCGTCGGGCGCGCGCGAAGGAACGCCAATCGTCGTCGCCACGAACGGTCAGGTGGTGGCGACGGCGAAGAGCGCGCCGCGCTTTGCTCTGTCTCTCAGCGAAGACGGCTTCGGGCCGAGCGACCACTCGTCCTTCTACGCCAAGCGCGTCCCCGTCCTCTTCCTCTTCACGGGCACGCACGAGGACTATCACAAGCCCTCGGACACGGCCGAGCGCATCAACTACGAAGGACTCGCGCGTATCACTTCGTTCGTCCGCCGCATCGCCTACGAGCTACAGGACGCGGAGCGGCGGCCGACCTTCACGACGGCCAAGGTGGAGGCGACGGCGCGCTCGACGGGCTTCCGCGTCTACCTTGGCACGGTGCCGAGCTACGGCGAGTCCACGGACGGGATGCGCCTTGCTGCGGTGCGCGAAGGCTCGCCGGCCGAGAAGGCCGGTCTGCGCGAGGGCGATAAAATCGTCCGCCTCGCCGGCCGCGAGGTGCGCAACGTCTACGACTACACGAACGCTCTGTCGGAGATGAAGGCGGGCCAAGAGTACGAGGCCGAGGTCGTGCGCGACGGCGCGCGACTGACTTTGAAAATCACGCCCGCCGCGCGGAAGTAAAAAGGCAAAAGGTAAAAGGCAAAAGTGAAGACGGAAGCTTCGCCTCTCGTCTGACTTTTGCCTTTTACCTTTTTACTTTCGTCTTGTCTCTTACCAGCGCGGCTCGCGGTTGCCGCCGCGACTGCCGCTTCCGCCGCCGCCGCCGTAGTTGTCTCGGCCGTCGCCGTAGCCGCGTCCCCCGCCGCCGCCGTAGCCCCCGCGTCCGCCGCCGCCGCCACCGCCGTAGCCGCGTCCGCCGCCGCCGCCTTCAGTGCGCGGCCGGGCCTCGTTGACGGTCAGGTTGCGGCCGCCGAAGTCCTTGCCGTTGAACTGCTCGATGGCGGCCTTCGCGCCCTCGTCAGTCGCCATCTCGACGAAGCCGAAGCCGCGCGAGCGGCCCGTCTCGCGGTCTTCGACGACCGAGGCCGATTCGACCTCGCCCGCCTGCGAAAAGTGCTCGCGCAGCTCGTCGCCGGTCGTGCGGAAGTTAAGGTTTCCCACGTAGAGTCTTGTAGGCATCTCTTTCGATCCTTTTTGGTGAAGATGAAGCGCGGGCGCTCAGCTTGGCGCGTGAAAGTTCAAAAGGGGGAGACTCTCGGAACTTCCGGCGTGCGGACGACTCGGCCCGTGTGCTCTGACTAATTAGCTGAGAGCGGCTTCTAACAAATATCCCGACCTCGCTCTCTCCTCTACCGAACTCTAGTCGTCCGACGGGTCACTGGCAGGCGCGCGGTCACCGTCGCCGCGCGCTGAGAGCAGGAACACTAACGGGCAAAAGTATGCCGCGAGTCCGGCCACAACGCAAGAGCATTTTTCGGCGCGCCGCGCGCGAGCGTGCATCGGCCCGAGGGTCTTGAAAAGCCGCCCCGTTTGGCGCAGAATACGCGCGCGCACCCGTTCTTTCATCGAGCGCGGGCGGGCGGGCGCAAAACCCGACCCCACGTCCGCTCTGAGCGCGCGCTCGACCCGTTCTCCTAAAAACCTCGTTCCTCCTTAGTAGCGAACTCTTCCGCTCCGCAATGATCGGGCAGACCATCTCCCACTACCGCGTGCTGGCCGTGCTCGGCGAGGGCGGGATGGGCACGGTTTACGTCGCCGAGGACACGCGCCTCGGCCGCCGCGTCGCGCTCAAGCTCCCGCACGCCGACAAGACCGACCGCCACTACCGCGCGCGCTTTTTGCGCGAGGCCCGCGCCGTCTCGCGCCTCACGCACCCCGGCATCGCCGCCGTCTACGACTACGGCGAGACCGAAGAGGGCCAGCCCTACATCGTCATGGAGCTGGTCGCCGGCCGCACGCTCGGAGAGCTTCTGATGGCGAGCGAGCTGACGCTGGCGCGCGCCGCCGAGGTCATCATCGACGTCGCCGAAGCACTCTCGGAAGCGCACCGTCGCGGCGTCGTCCACCGCGACATCAAGCCCTCGAACGTCATCGTCGACGACCAAGGCGCGGTCAAGGTCTTGGACTTCGGACTCGCCAAGCACCTCGACGGCGACGACGGCGGCGAACACGCCTCTCCGGAAGCGCGCTCGCTCCTCGCCACGCGCACGCGCAGCGACGTCGTGATAGGCACGCCGCTCTACCTCTCGCCCGAGCAGGCACGCGGCCTCCCCGTCGACGCGCGCAGCGACCTCTTCTCGCTCGGCGCGCTCCTCTACGAGTGCGTCGCCGGGCGTCCAGCCTTCTCCGGGTCGAGCCTCATCGAGATCGGCGCGGAAGTTTTGCACGTCAACCCGCAGCCGCCGTCGCGCTTTAACCCGCGCGTTCCCACGGAGCTCGACCGCGTAGTGATGAAGGCGCTCGCGAAGAAGGCCGAAGAGCGTTACCAGACGGCCGACGAGCTGGCGGCCGACCTCGCGCGCGTGCGCTCGCGACTCGGGGCGAACGACACCGCGCGCACCCGAAGACTCGCCGCGACGATGGCCGACGAGCCGCGCCCGAGCGCGCTCATGACCATCTCGGACTTCGTGCGTCGCCCGCGCCTATCGCCGCTCGCCTTCGCCGTCGCCGTCGTCGCCATCGTCGGCGGCATCTGGGCCTACGGCTACTGGCGTCGGCCCGAGTTGCCCGACCCCGACCCGCGCGCCGTCGTGTTGTACGAGCAGGGCGTCGCGGCGTTGCGCGACGGCGCTTATCACCGCGCGAGCGTCGCGCTCACGGAGGCCGTGCGCGTCGACGACGCTTTCGCGCTCGCGCACGCGCGGCTCGCCGAGGCTTGGGCCGAGATGGACTACGGCGAGCGCGCCATGGACGAGATGCTCAAAGTCTCGTCTCTCGTCAGCGACCGCAGCGCGCTTCCAGAGGCGGACGCGCTCTACCTCGAAGCCGTCACCGCGACGGCCGGGCGCGAGTTCGCGCAGGCGGCCGCGGCCTACCAGAAGCTCGCCGCGCTCGCGCCCGACCGCCCCGAAGTCTTGCTAGACCTCGGCCGCGCGCGCGAGAAGAACGACGAGACCGTCAAGGCTCTGGCCGCCTACACCGACGCGGCCGCGCGCGCGCCCGAATACGCCACGGCCTACCTGCGCGTCGGCATCGTCCACGCGCGACAGCAGAACCTCCCGGCCGCCTCGAACGCCTTCACGCGCGCCGAGCGTCTCTACGAAGGGGTCGGCAATCAAGAGGGGCAGGCCGAGGTGCTCTACCAGCGCGGCCAGCTCTTCGCCAACACGTCGCGCCTCGCCGACGCGCGCCGCGAGCTTGAGAGCGCGTTGGAACTGGCGCGCAAGGTGGACTCGGCCTACCAGCAGGTGCAGACGTTGATGCAGTTGGGCGTCGTCGCGCAGAAGGAGAACGACACGGCGCGTGCGCTTGAGGGCGGGCGCGCGGCCGTCGAGCTGGCCGAGCTGCGCGGGCTCTCGAACCTGACGGCCCGCGCCTACGTCGCGCTCGGCACGACCTACTTGAGCACGGGCGAGTACGACGCGGCCGAGCGACACTTCAACCTCGCGCTGGAGCGAGCGCGCGCGCACCGCGTCCGCCGCTTCGAGGCGTTGGCGCTCTTCAACCTCGGCAGTCTCCGACTCAAGCAGAGCAGGGTCGACGAGGGGCTGCAACTCGTCGAGCAGGCGCGACAGTTCTACCAGCAGGCGGGCTACCGCAAGGAGATGCAGACGGCGATGCTGCTCATCGGCCGCACGAAGCGGCAGCGCGGCGACTACGACGGCGCGACCCAGACCTTCGAGGAGCTGCTCCGTCTGGTCGAGCCGACGGGCGACGCGCAGCAGCTCGCCGACACCCACCGCGAGCTGGCGCGCGTCCACCTCACGCGGGAGCGTTACCCGCAGGCGCTCGCGCACTTCCGCGAGAGCCACGCCATCTACAAGACGCTCGGCAACGCATCGGCCGTCGCCCACTCGCTGCTCAATCAGGCCGAGTCGCTCTGGCGTCTCGGCCGCTACGAAGAGTCGGCGGCGGCGCTCTTGCAGGCGACAGGCGATGAGGTCAAGACGCAGGGCGGCGGCGAGCCTAACGCCGAGCTGCGCGCGCGCGCGCGTATGGTCTCGGCCGACGCCGCGCTCAGCCGCGACGAGCACCGCGAGTCCGAGGCTCTGGCCCGCGACGCCTTCGAGTTGAGCGCACAGTTCGCGGACGTGCGAGCCTCCGCCAAGCGCACGCTCGCCGTCACGGCCGCGCACACGGGGGCGAGCCAGCGCGCACGCGCGCTCTCGGCCGAGGCCGTCGAGGGCGCGCGCGCGACGGGCGACTCGTGGATGCTCTCGGCCGCGCAGCTCGCCTCGGCCGAAGTGCTCTACGAGGCGGGCGACGACCGCGCGTCAATCGACGCCGCCTCGTCTGCGCTCGAACGCTTCGAGCGTTCTGGGCAGATGGACTCGGAGCTGCGCGCGCTCGTCCTGCGCGCGCGCGCCCGACGCCGCGCCGGCGACGCCGACGGCGCGCGACAAGACCTCGAACGCGCCGCCGCGCTCGTCTCCCGCCTCGAACGCGAGTGGGGCGCGGACGCCTCCACCTACCTCGCGCGCCCCGACGTCCGGCGCTTGCGCGGGGAACTAGACGCCCCGACGGCCGCGGTCGCCGCGACCCGATGAATCTCCCCGGCTCTACTCGAACCTCAACCCGAAGGAGACAAACAGTATGTCCAACGGAAGCGACCCAGCAATCGTCATCACGGGCGGCTCTATCGAAATCGATTTCGACGAGGCCCAACTCCCGCCGGAGAACGGCACGAAGGGGAAGTTCAAGAACGCGAACAAGAGGATTAAGCGCATCGTGATTAGCGGCACGGGCATCCCGAGCTACGCCGAGGACTCGACCAAGAACGGCAAAGACATCGTCGTCAAAATCTACTACAACAAAGACTGACGATGCCCCGCCGACCCAAGCAAGCAGACGCACGAAGGCGCGGCGCGCCCGCCGAA
>DASUNL010000440.1:0-2274 GCA_036277175.1 Pyrinomonadaceae bacterium
GTTGGGCGACGCGGTGCTCGCGGCGCTCGAACGCAGCCCGCTTTTCATGTCGGCGGCGTTGCCGCTCAAAGTCTTCCCGCCGCTCTTCAACCGCTACGAGGGCGGGCAGTCGTTCGGCAACCACGTCGACAATGTGATTCGTCAGGTCACGGGCACGCCGCACCGCGTCCGCACAGACCTCTCGGCGACGCTCTTTCTCGCCGCCCCCGAAGAGTATGACGGCGGCGAGCTTTTGGTGGAAGACACCTACGGCCTGCACAGCGTCAAGCTGCCCGCCGGGCATTTGATTCTTTACCCGGCGTCGAGTCTGCACCGCGTCCAGCCCGTGACGCGCGGCGCGCGCCTCGCCTCGTTCTTCTGGATTCAGAGCATGGTGCGCGACGACGGCGAGCGGACGCTTTTGTTCGACCTCGACACGGCGATTCGGCGTCTCTCTGAGGACGCGCCCGACCACCCGTCGGTCGTCGAGCTGACTTCGGTCTATCACAACCTTCTGCGCCGTTGGGCCGACACGTAAGCCGCCGCCATTTTCATCAAAGGGTCGTTTAAGGCATGAAGCGTTTTCGTAAAGTCATCTTCTGGTGTCATCTCGCGGCCGGGTCGCTCGCGGCCGTCGTCATCCTCGTCATGTCCGTGACGGGCGTGCTCTTGACCTACGAGCGACAACTGACGGCGTGGGCCGACGCGCGCGGGCTTCGAGCCGTCGAGCGCGTGCCGGGCGCGGCGCGACTCCCCGTCGAGACGCTCGTCGCGAATGCGCGCGAAGGAAGGCCCGCGCAGCCCACCGCGCTGACCGTGCGCGCCGACGCGGACGCCCCCGTGATGGTGAGTTTCGGGCGCGAGGGCGTCGTCTTCGTCAACCCTTACACGGGCGAAGTGCTCGGCGAAGGCGCGCGCGGCGTGCGCTCTTTCTTCCGCACAATCACCGACTGGCATCGCTGGCTCGGCGCGCAAGGCGAGAACCGCAACGTCGCGCGCGCCGTCACGGGCGCGTCGAACCTCGCCTTTCTCTTCCTCGTGACGAGCGGTTTCTATCTCTGGTTCCCGCGAAGCTGGACGCGGAAGCAGTTTCGGAGCATCTCTTGGTTTAGGCGCGGACTCGCGGGCAAGGCGCGCGACTTCAACTGGCACAACGTCGTCGGCGTCTGGTCGGCCGTGCCGCTCTTCATCGTCGTCCTCTCGGCCGTCCCCATCTCTTACACGTGGGCCGGAAACCTCGTCTATCGAATCGTCGGCGAGACGCCGCCCGCGCCGCGCCCCGCGCCGACGCAAACGGGAGGCGCGACTCCTTCCGGCGGTTCGGAGCGGCGCGCGGCCGAGGTGTCGCTCGGCGGACTCGACTCGTTGCTCGCACGCGCCGAGCGGCAGGTCGAGGGCTGGCGGAGCGTCAGCATGCAACTGCCGACCCAAGCGGACGCGCCCGTCACGTTTACGATTGACCGTGGCGACGGCGGGCAGCCGCAGAAGCGCGCGCAGCTTACGCTCGAACGCGCGTCGGGCGAGGTCGCGCGCTGGGAGCCGTTCGCGAGCTACACGGCGGGCCGACGCCTGCGCTCCTACATGCGCTTCGCGCACACGGGCGAGGTGCTCGGCCTCTTCGGGCAGACGATTGCGGGGCTGGTCAGTCTGGGCGGCGCGGTGCTCGTCTACACCGGCCTCGCGCTCGCGTTCCGGCGACTGCGCGCGTGGGCGGCGGGGCGCGTCCGCGAGTCGAAGCGGGAGACGCGAGACGACACGGAAATACTCTCCGCGTCGGGCGCTGACTGAAGGCGGGCGGGCGCGGGTGCGTCTCGCCCGCGCGTGGGTTATAATCCGCACCCAACAGCAATCATCACAGACGAGGGAGCGACAAAGGCCGAATGGATCAGGAGAGACTCGACCACTACCGAGGGATTCTGCTCGAACAGCTCAGGCAGCACGAGGGCAACGTGCGCGACAATCAGGCGGACGCGCTGGAGATGCGCGACGCCGACGACGGCGTCAAGGACGTCGCCGACATGTCACTGCTCGACGTCAATCAGGAACTCGAATACCGCTTGAGCGAGCGCGAGTCGCAGATGGTGGCCGAGATAGATCAGGCGTTGCTGCGCATCGACGAGGGCACTTACGGCGTCTGCGCGCGCTGCGGACAGGACATCCCCGAGGCGCGTCTCGACGCGCTGCCGATTGCGCGCTACGACGCCGCCTGTAAAGCCGTCATCGAAGCCAGCGAGGGCGAAGACGAGCACGCGACTCTGTAAAGGCGAAAGTAAAAAGGTAAATGGCAAAAGGACG
>DASUNL010000441.1:0-7193 GCA_036277175.1 Pyrinomonadaceae bacterium
ATTCGAGCCGCGCGCGCGCGCCCAAGCGCACGCCCTCGCCGACCGTCGAGTACGGGCCGACGTAGGCGTCCTCGGCGACCTCGGCGCGGGGGTGGACGACTGCGGTTGGGTGAATCATAAAGAGCGGTTAGCTTTCAGCATTCAGCGGTCAGCCCACGGCATCCGCCGCTCTCTCAACTCTCAGCTTCATCCACACCGCGCGCCTTTTCTCTTCCGGCTGAAAGCTGAGTGCTGACTGCTGACCGCTGCTTTTACTTGACCGTGTTCTTGTCGGCGACGACGCTCATGATGTCGGCCTCGGCGACGGTCTGCCCGTCGACGCTCGCCACGCCGTGCATCTTCTGGACGCGCGCGCCGACGCGGACGGGCGTGACCGTCAGCAGGAGCGTGTCGCCGGGGACGACGGGGCGGCGGAAGCGCGCCGCGTCGATGCCGCTGAAGAGGACGAGTTTCTCGGCGCGGTTCTCGATCTGCTGGAGGACGTAGACGGCCCCGACCTGCGCCAGCGCCTCGACGATGAGGACGCCCGGCATCACGGGCGCGCCGGGGAAGTGGCCCTGAAAGAACTCGTCGCCCATCGAGACCTGCTTTAAGCCGACGATGCGCTCCCCCTCGACGAACTCCACGATGCGGTCAACAAGGAGGAACGGGTAGCGGTGCGGCAGGATGTGCTGGATGGCGGTCGCGTCGAGAGGCGTCTGCATACTCAAGCACCGTAAATCGTAAATCGTGAATCGTCAATAGAGATTCAAGCTCTATCGACGATTCACGATTCACCACTTACGATTTACGGTCTTTAGCGGTTGCCGGGCGCGGTCGTCGAGGCGGTGGCCGGGTTGCGCTGGTTGTAGTCGGCGATGAAGGCGCGCGTGATGTCCACGCCCTCGTTGACGACGAACATCACGCCGCCGAGCTTGTTCTTCTCGAAGATGACGGTGATGCCGCGCTGCGCGGCGAACGCCTTCAAGGCGTTGTTGATGTCCTCCCAGATGGGGGCCGTCAACTCCTCCTCGCGCTTGGCAATGAGGGCCTGACCGTCCTCCTGCTTGCGCTTCATCTCTTTTTCGAGGAGCTGCGCCTGCTCGGCCTTCGCCGTCAAGGTCTTCTCGTCGGCGACCGACTTGGTCGCGTCGATGTCCTTGAGGATCTGGTCGTAGCGCGTCTTCATCGTGGTCAGCTCGTCGCGGCGGGGCTTGAACTCGCGGTCGAGCGTCGTGTAGGCGTTGACGAGGCGGCCGATGCCGGCCTTCTGGTCGCCGAAGGCCGTGATGTCGATGACGGCGATCTTCACGTCGGCCGGGTAAGCGGCCGACGACGCGGGCGCGGCCGGGCGGTTCGCGCCGGCGGGCTGCTGCGCAAGCGCCGTCATGGAGGCGGCCGCGACGAGCGTGGCGGCGGCGATAAAGCGAATGAGTTTCATTGTCTTTCCTGTACTGCTCCTTCAGAAGTCAAAAAGGGAATAACGCAGGGGCGCGGCCGTCGGTGCGGTTTCGGGGCGCGGGCCGTACCCTGTGATTTTAATACGAAACCGTCAGAAAGTCCGCCCGATGCTGAAGCGGAACTGGCTCTTCTTCTCGTCGAAGAAGAACCCCGGCAGCCGCGCGTCTTCGCCCCGGCGCGCGTTCGGGTTCCACGCATAGATGAGGCGGAATGGCACGTTGATGACCGGAAGTTGGATGCGCACTTCGCCGCCGAGGCTGGATCGGAAGTCGCCGATTTTCGAGAAAATGCTCTCGGAGAAGCGCGCCACCGTGTTCTGCTGCGCCTCGCCGCGCAGGAAAAACTGCTGGAAGCCGAACGGCAGATTCGTCAGCGGGTCGATGGGGCCGACCCGGATGGCGTTGGCGAACTCCTCGCGCGTCACCACGCGGTTGTCGCGCAGAAGCAGCCCGCCCGAGCTCGTCAGCGCCAACGGCGCGCCGCTCTGGCAGGCGGCCACGGCCGTCAGGCTGACGAAGGATATCGTGTTCGTCGCCGGGCAGCGGAACGCGCCGAGCGAGGTCAGGAACGGGTCGTCGCCGAGGAAGGTGGTCGAGAAGGTCTGGTCGGCGTCGGTGCGCAGGTTGAACGACGTGCCGATGTCGACGAAGAGCGCGGCCGAGAGCGTGCGGCCGACAATCGGGATGCGGTACTCGAAGTTGCCGAGCAGCTGCGTGTCGCCGCCGAGGAAGCGTATGTCGCGGCGGTTGAGGTTGCCGGGGTTGACGCCCGTCGCGCCGGTGAAGGTGCCGAGCGCGGCGAGCTGGTTGACCACGTCGGCCGGAAGGCCGGGGATAGTGGCCGGCGTCCCGGCGGGGTTGGTCGCCACGACGACGTTGCGCGAAGTGATGAAAGAGTCGAGCGGGACGACGGGGCTAATCGAGCGGACGTTGTAGCCGCGGATGGTGAACTCGTCGCCGAGGAAGTAACGCTCGAAAATCGGGACGCCGTTGATGAACGAGAGCGAGCTGAGTTCGGCCTCGCGCACGGCGTTCGACTTGGCGAAGCTGGCGACGTGGCCGGCGACGATGCGGAAGCCGAAGACCTCCGGGTTCTCCGAGTTCTTCCGCCGGATGGGGATGAACTGCGTGTAGGAGAGCGCCGGCTGGTAGGTGCGCACGTCGCCGCCGAGGCCCGCGAAGGCGAACGAGAGCGCGACCTGACGGCCCCGCGTCGGGTCAATCGTCCCGTTGCGCGTGTCGTAGACGAACGACGGCGTGATGCGGCTCGTCAGGATGTTCGGCTGTGTGAAGACCTGCGGGATGAAGGTCGAGGGGTTGTTCTCAAGGTTGACCGGCGGGTCTTCGACGCTCGACTGCGAGATGGTGTAGGAGAGGCCGATACGCGAGGCGCGCGCGAACGGGCGGCGGCGGCCCCAAAACTCCGAGAGCGGCGACGAGGCGAAGAGCGACCCGCCCGTCGACTTCTGCGTAAACAGGTTCTCCTCGTCGAGCGTCAGGAAGCTGACCGGGTCAATCGCGCCCTGAATGGCCGACGTGTTCTGCGAGAGGAACGTGCCCTCGCCGAAGAACTTCCGCGACTCGGTGAAGACCGAGAAGCCGACCGAGATGGGGCGGTCTTTGACGTAAGGCTCGGTGAACGAGAAGAGGAACGAACGCTGGCGGTTGCCGAAGGCGACTTGGAACGAAAGACTTTCGCCGCGCCCGAGGAGGTTGTTCGTCGAGTACTCCAGCCCGAAGAACGAGCCGGCCGCGCCCGCCAGTCCGCCGTTGAAGGAGATTTGCTGGCGGCCGCGCTCGACGACCTTGATGTTGGTGTCGACCAAGCCCTGCTCCTCGTCGGTGCGCAGGTCGACGTCGGTCTTTTCGTCAATCGGGTCGAAGTAGCCCGTCTGGTTGAGCTTCAGCACCGAGAACTCAAGGAGCGACTGGTCGTAGATGTCGCCCTCGTTGAGCAGCACCTCGCGGCGCAGGACGTTGTCGCGCGTAAAGGTGTTGCCCACGAATTCCAGACGGCGCAGAGTGAACTGCTTGCCCTCGGTGATGGTGATCTGGAAGTCGGCGATTCCCTCGTTCGGGTTCGACGGGCTGTCCTTGAACTCGGGGTTCACGTCGTACTCATACTGGATGAACCCGGCGCGGCCGTAGAGGCGTTTCAAGTCCTCCTGCAAGGCTTTGCCGAGTCGCTGGCCGTTCGCCACGTCGCCGGTCTTGAGGCCGATGACGGCGGCGATGACCTCTTCGGAGAGAATCGAATTGCCTTCGACCTTGACGGTGCCGACGCGGAAGATTTTCCCCTCGTTGACGGGGACGACGACGCGGATGGCGTCGTCGACCGAAGAGATGAGCGGGAGCGGCGGGATGGGGAAGCCGGGCGTGCGCTGGCGGCCCCGGTCTTCGACGCGCGGCTCGCCGGTGCGGGCCAGAAGGTAGCCCTTCGACTTCATGTAGTTCTCGACGTTGGCCTTCAGGTCGTATTCGAGCTTCTGCGTGTCGAGAATGTCCTGACCCCTGATGCGCGACATGAGGCCCGACTCTTTGACGAGCTTCATCGCCCCGCGCAGCTCTCCGTCGGAGAAGACCTGATTGCCCTCGAAGTCGATGTCGACGATGCGGACGCGCTCGCCTTGCGTGACGCCGAAGATGAGCGCGACGGAGGTGGCCGACACCTCCTCGACCTCGGTCGTGACGTTCGCGTTCGGGTAGCCGCGCGCGGCGAGCAGTTCCTTGATGGTGCGCTCGGCGTTGACCCGCTTCACGGGGTCGTAGGTCGATTCTTTCGAGACGCCGACGCGCTGCTCGCGGAACGCCTTGAGCACGTCGGCCTCGTTGACGGCCTTCATCCCGTTGAAGACGATGTCGCGGATGATGGGCAGTTCGCGGACGGTGAAGATGACGATCTTGCCGCGCGCGCCGTCGGTGACGGAGACGCGCGTCTGGAGCTTATCGAAGAGCGGGAGGGCGAGGAGCGCCTGAAGGTCGCGCTGCACCTGCGCCTCGTTGTAGGGGTCGCCCTCGCGCGTCTGGACGTAGTAGAGCACGCCCTCGCGGCTCAGGCGGCGGTTGCCCTCGACGGTGACCCTCTCGACGATGACCTGCTGGTCTTGCGCGGCCGACGTAATCGTCGCGGCCGGCGGGGCGGCGTCCGTCGTCGTGGTCGCGGCCGCGAGGGCGGGCGCGGCCGAAAAGACGGCGGCCACGAGGGCGGTCGCAAGAGAGAACCGGGGCGCGCGGGTTCGCATAGGTTTAGCTTTGTGCCTCAAGAAGATAGCCGTAAGTGTGACGGGCCGGGGAGACGGTCTTATGAAATTGTCCTTTAAGTTCGTCCGGCGGGACGACCGGCGAGTCCGCGACGCCGGGCGGCCGTGGGCGCTTCGGGCTTAGAGTTCGGAATACGTAGGACGCGCCCGCCGCCCCGCCCGGTTGCCAGCCTGCCGCCAGCTTATTTGCCCGGCAAAGTCGCGCATTATACAGTCAAAGCCTTGAAAACAGAAGTCAGGAGACAGGGTGAGCCGTCAGAATAAAGGCACTTTGACGCCCGGCCTTCACTCTTCCGACTCCTGTCTCCTGATGACTTCCCTTTAATGAATCAGCAGCGCGTCGCCCGGCTCCTCGACCCCGGCGACCGAGCGGTGGGCCAGCTCGCCGCCTTCGAGGAAGACCTCGACGAGCGACGCCCCGCCGAGCGCCCCCTGAATGAGCGCCTCGGAGAGCGGGTCTTCGACGTACTTCTGGAGCGCGCGGCGAAGCGGTCGCGCGCCGTAGGAGCGGTCGGCGCAGGTCTTCGAGACGATCCAACGCTTGGCCTCCTCGGTGAGGCGCACTTCGAGGCCGCGCCGCCCGAGCGTCTTGTTCATCTGCTCGACTTGCAGGCCGACGATTTCCAGAAGCTCCTCGTCCGTGAGTTGGTCGAAGATGATGATTTCGTCGAGGCGGTTGATGAACTCGGGGTTGAAGGTCTGGCGGACGGCCGACATCACCATCTCTTCGAGCTTCCCGCGCGACGAATCGGAGTTGGCCTGAAAGCCCATCGTCCCCTTCTTCTGGATGAAGCGCGCCCCGATGTTCGAGGTCATGATGATGATGGCGTTCTTGAAATCGACTTGGTTGCCCAGAGCGTCCGTCAAAATCCCGTCCTCGAAGACTTGCAGGAGGACGTTGAAGATGTCGGGGTGCGCCTTCTCGATTTCGTCAAAGAGCAAGACCGAGTAGGGCGAACGCTTGATGCGCTCGGTCAGTTGGCCGCCCTCCTCGTGGCCGACGTAGCCGGGCGGCGAGCCGATGAGCTTCGAGACCGAATGCTTCTCCATGAACTCCGACATGTCGAAGCGAATCATCGAACGCTCCGAGCCGAAGAGGAACTCCGCGAGCGAGCGCGCGACCTCGGTCTTGCCGACGCCCGTCGGCCCGAGGAAGAGGAAAGAGCCGACCGGGCGCTGCGGGTTCTTGAGCCCGGCGCGCGAGCGTCGGATGGAGCGCGCGAGCGCGGAAATCGCCGGTCGCTGCGCGACGACACGGTGGCGCAGCTCGTCCTCGATGCGTAGAAGCTTCTGCGTCTCCTCCTCCTTCAAGGAGGTGACGGGGATGCCCGTCCAGCGCGCGATGACCTCCTCGATGTCGTCGCGCGTGACCTCGACGTTCATCAGCATCTCCTCCTCGTCGTCGGTGAGACGGAAGGAGATGGCCGCGTCCTTCTTCGGGAAGGCCGCCGGACGCTCGCCGAACAACTCGCCCAAGCCGCCCGTAGGCGGCGCGGCGTCAGACATCGGCGGCTCGCGACGCACGCGAAGCTTCACTCGCGCGCCCGCCTCGTCAATCACGTCGATGGCCTTGTCGGGCAGGAAGCGGTCGGTGATGTAGCGGTTCGACTGAAAGACGGCGGCCTCGATGGCTTCGTCGGTGTAGCGCACCTGATGGAAAGCCTCGTAGCGTTCGCGCACGCCGTCGAGGATGCGGACGGCCTCCTCTTCGGACGGCGGCGGCACTTTGACGGCTTGGAAGCGACGTTCGAGCGAGCGGTCTTTCTCGATTGACTTGCGGAACTCGGCCGGGGTGGTCGCGCCGATGCACTGAATCTCTCCGCGCGAGAGAGCGGGCTTGAGGATGTTCGCCGCGTCGAGCGAGCCTTCCGCTGAACCTGCGCCGACGAGCGTGTGCAGCTCGTCGATGAAGACGATGTACTGCGGGTTCTCGACCAGCTCGCGCATGATTTGCTTCAAGCGCTCCTCGAACTGACCGCGATACTTCGTGCCCGCGACGATGAGTGACAGGTCGAGCGAGAGTATTCGCTTGTTTTCGAGAAACGAGGGGACTTCGCCGCGATGTATGCGCTGCGCCAGTCCTTCGACGATGGCCGTCTTGCCGACGCCCGGCTCGCCGATAAGCACGGGGTTGTTCTTCGTGCGGCGGCAGAGGATTTGGACGACGCGCTCGATTTCGCCCTCGCGTCCGACGAGCGGGTCGAGCTTGTCGTTGGCGGCGTCGTCCGTGAGGTCGCGCGAGAACTCGGCGAGGTGCGGCGTCTCCTTCTTCTGCGCGGCGCGCGGGTCTACGCCCGTCGCGCGCGCCACCTCGTCGCGCACCGCCCCCAGACGAAGACCGCGCTCGAAGAGAATCTCGGCGGCCATCGAACGCTCCTCGCGCAAAAGACCCAAGAGCAAGTGCTCCGTCCCGATGTGTCGGTGTTGGAGACGGTCTGACTCTTCGTGCGCGTAGGCCAGCACGCGCTTCGTCTCGGGCGCGAGCGGCAACTCG
>DASUNL010000442.1:0-3697 GCA_036277175.1 Pyrinomonadaceae bacterium
GACGATCACCGTGTTGCCCGTATCGACCAGACGCTGCAAGACGTCGAGCAGTTTATGAACGTCGGCGAAATGAAGCCCGGTCGTCGGCTCGTCGAGAATGTAGATCGTCTTGCCGGTCGCGCGTTTCGACAACTCGCGCGCCAGCTTGATGCGCTGCGCCTCGCCGCCCGACAGCGTGGTCGCCGACTGTCCGAGCTTGATGTAGCCGAGGCCGACGTCGAGCAAGGTTTGGAGCTTCTGTTTTATCTGGGGGATGTTTTCGAGAATCGGCATCGCCTCCTCGATGGTCGTGTCGAGGAGGCCGGCGATTGACTTGCCCTTGTACTTCACAGACAAAGTCTCGCGGTTGTAGCGCGCGCCGCGACAGACGTCGCAGAGGACGTAGACGTCGGGCAGGAAGTTCATCTCGATGCGCTTGAGGCCGTCGCCCTCGCACGCCTCGCAGCGCCCGCCCTTGACGTTGAAGGAGAAGCGGCCCGGCTTGTAGCCGCGCTCGCGCGACTCGGGCAGCATCGCGTAGAGCTCGCGGATGGGCGTGAACAGCCCCGTGTACGTCGCCGGGTTCGAGCGCGGGGTGCGGCCGATGGGCGATTGGTCAATCTCGATTACTTTGTCGACGTTCTCAAGACCCTCAATCGAATCGAACTCGCCCGGCTCTTCCAGAGAGCCGTAGAGGTGGCGCGCGAGCGCGGGGTAGAGGATGTCGTCGACGAGCGTCGACTTGCCCGAACCCGAGACGCCCGTGACGACCGTCAGCAGCCCAAGCGGGAATTCCACGTCGACGTTCTTCAGGTTGTTGTGACGCGCGCCGCGCACGGTGACGCGCACCCCGTTCGGAGTGCGACGTTGCGCGGGCACGGGAATCTCGCGCCGCCCGCAGATGTAGAGGCCCGTGACGGACGCGGGGTTACAGGCGACCTCGTCGGGCGTGCCGGCGGCGACAATCTCTCCGCCGTGCGCGCCGGCGGCCGGGCCGAGGTCGACGACGTAGTCGGCGCGTCGAATCGTCTCCTCGTCGTGCTCGACGACGAGGACGGTGTTGCCGAGGTCGCGCAAGGCCGAGAGCGTTTCGAGCAGACGTTGGTTGTCGCGCGGGTGCAGGCCGATGGAAGGCTCGTCGAGGACGTAGAGTACGCCGCGCAGTTGCGAGCCGATTTGCGTGGCGAGACGTATGCGCTGGCCTTCGCCGCCGGAGAGCGTGGCCGACGCGCGGTCGAGCGTCAGGTAGCCGAGTCCGACCGTGGCGAGGAAGCCAAGGCGGTTGCGAATCTCTCTGAGGACGAGTCCGGCGATTTGCTCCTCGCGCTCGCTCAGGCGGATGCGCTCGAAGGCGGCGGCCGACTCTTCAATCGTCAGCGCCGTGTAGTCGGCGATGCCCAAGTTTCCGACGCGCACGGCCAGCGACTCGGATTGCAGGCGCTTGCCGTTGCAGTCGGGACAGCGGACGGGCGAGACCAGTTCTTCGAGCGCGGCCCGAACCTTCTCCGACGGCGGGTTCGCCATCCGCTCGTTGGCCCAACTGACCGCGCCCGCCCACTCGCTCTCGTAGGTGTAGAGTCCCTGCCGGAAAGTTATCTGGCCCTCGACGCCTTTGAAGAAGCCCTCGCGCGCCGCGCGCGGCAGACTCGCGAACGAGACGTCGGAGACCGCGCCGAAGTGATTGATGACGGCCGCCAGCGCGCTCTTCAAGTAGGCCGAGCCTTGCTTGTCGGCCGAGCTGAGAAACGGCAGCTTGTCTGCGCGCTCGTTCGCTTCGGGAATCAGCTTCGCCGGGTCGACCTGCAAGACCGTGCCGAGTCCGTGGCAGCGTTTGCACGCGCCGTAGGCCGAGTTGAAAGAGAACGAACGCGGCTCTAAGGGCGGGACGTTGATGCCGCAGTTGACGCACGCCATCCGCTCCGAGTAGAGCTTCTCCTCGCCGTCGACGACCGAGACGAGCACCGCGCCGCCCGTTAGCTTCAAGGCCGTCCGCACCGACTCGGTCAGACGTTCGCCCGTGCCGGGCTTGATGAGAAGTCGGTCGACGACGGCCTCGATGGTGTGGTTGCGTCGCTTGTCGAGCTTAATCTCTTCGTCGAGCGAGACGAGTTCGCCGTCGACGCGCGCGCGCAGGAAGCCCTCGCGCGCGAGCTTCTCAAGCTCCTTCTTGAACTCGCCCTTGCGGCCTCGGACGATGGGCGCGAGCACCATCACGCGCTCACCCTCGGGCAAGGCGAGGACGCTCTGCACTATTTGCTCGACCGACTGGCGTGTGATGGGCGCGCCGCAGATGTGGCAGTGCGGCTGGCCGACCGAGGAGAAGAGAAGCCGCAGGTAGTCGTAAATCTCCGTGACCGTCCCGACCGTCGAGCGCGGCGAGCGCGAAACGGTCTTCTGCTCGATGGAGATGGCGGGCGAGAGGCCGTCGACGGAGTCGACGTCGGGGCGTTCGAGTTGGTCGAGGAACTGCCGTGCGTAGGCCGAGAGGCTTTCGACGTAGCGTCGCTGGCCCTCGGCGTAGATGGTGTCGAAGGCGAGCGAGGATTTGCCCGAGCCTGACAGTCCGGTGATGACGGTCAGGCGGTCGCGCGGAATCTCGACGCTGATGTTCTTGAGGTTGTGCTGGCGCGCCCCGCGCACCGTGATGCGGTCAATTGCCATCGCTAGAAAAACGTCTCCGACGCCACAGAGAGCAACATTCGGGAGCGCGGAAACTTTCATTGTAGACGAGGCAAAGGGGGTAGGCAAGACGACCCGCCGAAGAAAACGCGCGGGCCGCCACACGCCGCCGTCTTCAAACGCCGAGCGCCTTCGTCTTGACAGCTTTTTAGCGCGACTCCTACACTCTCGCGTGAACCTGTAAACATCCGCCGGCGACGATAACAGGACGGGCGCGGCCGAGCGCCCGCGAGGCGAAAGAAGAGGGCGCGTTGAACCTTCCGAACGCATTGACGCTGTCGCGCATCTTCGTCGTGCCGCTTCTGGTCGTCGTCTTGCTGACGCCCTTCTCGGAAGACTGGTTCGGCGTCCCGCGTCACATCCTAGGACTGGCGCTCTTCCTCGCCGCCTCGTTCACCGACTACCTCGACGGCAAGCTCGCGCGCAGCCGCAAACAGGTCTCGCAACTCGGCAAGCTCCTCGACCCCATCGCCGACAAGCTGCTCATCTCGGCCGCGCTCATCTCGCTCGTCGAAAATCGTCTCGCGCCCGCGTGGGCGGTCGTCATCATCACGGGGCGCGAGTTCGCCGTCTCGGGTCTGCGCTCGATGGCGGCGGCCGACGGCGTCGTCATCGCCGCCTCGCGGATGGGCAAGTTCAAGATGCTCTCGCAGGTCGCGGCCGTCGCGCTCTTGATGCTCTCGGACGTGCGCGGCGACATACAGCTCTCGAACTTCGGGCACGCCTTCCCGGCGATACAGTTCTGGACGGTGCCGGAGTTGCAGACGGCCTTTCGACACCTCTTCGGCGCGGGCGCGATGACGGGCAACGACTGGCAGGTGCTCTTCTACACGGCGGGGCGCGCGATGCTCTGGGTCGTCGTGCTTTCGGCGTGTCTGTCGATGTACGAATACTTCCGAGGCTTCTATCAACTCGTCCTCAACCGCCCCGCGACGCACGCGGGCGCGGACGAGACGGGCGGCGACTTGGACGCCGCGCCCTCCACGGTGCTGCCGCGCGAGGAGAAGAAACTTTCGGTGGGTTGAGGCTCGCCGGGAAG
>DASUNL010000443.1:0-2963 GCA_036277175.1 Pyrinomonadaceae bacterium
GGGGCGAGCGTGGCGGCGACGAGCGCGAGACAGGCGGCGAAGGTCGCCGCGAGCCGTGCCGTCAGGGGTCGAGTCTGTGTGTATCGCATGTGGCCTCTAAATAAAAATAAGCGCCCCGTCGAAACGACCTCGGCGGCCCGCGCGGGCCGGAGAGGGAAGTTAAGCGGGGCGCTTCTCACGTGTCAACGCCGTGACGGGGCGTCTCGCGCGGCTGGGGCAGCAAAACCTGAAAGCGCCCGGCACGCGACTCAACAGCCGAAGGGGCTCCTCGCGCGCGTAGGAAAAGATGTCGCGCGGGCGGCGACCGTTGCCAGCAATCACCTCGGGCTGACGAGCGAGTAGTAGCCCTCTTTGGAGCGCACGAAGAGGCGCGACATGCCGCGCGGCGGCTGAACCCTGACCTTGAGCTTGTGCCACTTGCCGTCGTTGGCGAAGTTCGACGGGCGGTAGCCGATGGAGTACTGCGTGCGCAGCTCCAGAGCGATGCGCTCGAAGACGTCGTTCATCTCCGCGCCCGAGTTGGGGAAGAAGGCCTTGCCGCCCGAGACGCCCGACAGCTCTTCGAGGATGGCGCGCCCCGAGACGTCGAGCGTCGAATCATACGGGCCGTCGTTGATGCCGATGGCGTAGATGATGACGTCGGTCTCTTTGAGCAGGCGGCGCAGCTCCGAGAAGGTGTAGCGCGAGCTGTTGTCCTGCCCGTCGCTGATGAGCAGCACGGCGCGCTTCTGGTGCGCCCCGCGCGTCACCTTCTCGACGCCGAGGTAGCAGGCGTCGTAAAGCGCCGTCTGCCCCTTCGTGCTGACGAAGGTGAGCTTGTCGGTGAGCGCGTCGCTGTCGCGCGTCTTGTCGAGGAGCAGTTGGGCGCGGTGGTTGAAGCCGATGAGGAAGTACTCGTCGCCGTGGTGGCTCGTGTCGACGAAGCGCGTGAGCGCCTCGCGCGCGCGCTGAATCTTGTCGCCCGACATCGACCCCGAGACGTCGAAGACGACGCCCAAGGAGACGGGCGCGTCCTCGTCGGAGAAGAAGACAATCTCCTGCTCGACCTTGTCGTCGAAGACCGTGAAGGCCTTCCGCCCGAGGCCCGTCACGAAGCGGCCGTACATGTCTGTGACCGTCACGTTGAGCGAAATCAAATCCGAGTGGATGATGATGCGCTCCTTCTCGTCCTGCGGGAGCGGCGGGCCGGCGGGCCTCGGCCTGTCCTCGCGGGCGGTGGCGGTCGTCGTCGCGGCGGCGGTCGTCGTGGCCGACCCGCTCGCGGCAGACGCGCCGGGCGAGGCAGACGGGGCTGGCGCGTCCGACCCGGCGGCCTGAGTCGGTGGCGCGCCGCTCGCGGCTGCGCCGGGCTGCGGTTGCTGTGTCTGTGCGGGCGGAGTTTGGGCGAGGGCGGACGCGGCGGCGGCGACAAGGAAGGAGACAAGCGCGACTCGGATGAGAGTCTGGCGGCGCTGAGGTCTCATAGAACCCTCCTGAACTTTTGCTCGTGCTGCGATAACGTTGGAGCGGATGGGCTAAAACGTCTGCGCGCCGGGAAGCGGTCTCTACGCTGGCAGACGCCCAATGAGATGATGGCTTTCGCCGCTCCGGTTGTTTTCGCGTGAGCCGGAAGAACCTTGGAACCGGGGAGACTCCGAGTTTTCCTTTTAACGAACGCATTGTAGGACACGCCGCACGCGCGCGCAAGACAAAGCCAAGTTTTTACAACTGGCGCGGTGCGCAGCTCGGCGTGGCTGCCTCCGCAGGGGGCGTTATCTTTCGTGCTTAGGTTGATGACAAGCTCGCCCGGCTCAGTTGCCGTCTTGAAGGATTTATTTACTCGAACCGGAAACGCGACGCCGGGCTGTGAGAGCGTCGCTTGAGTGAAGGTTCGGAACCGGGGAGCGGCGGTGGCGTGTAGGGGAGGGCGCGCGGGGCGCGTGCGTCGGCGCGTGAGGGGCTTGGGGGCGCGTGTTATAATGAGGCCCGGCCGGGGGACGTATCGGCCGCGCCGTCTTGGGACGTGACGCGCGCTGTCGGGCGGCTTCCGTAGCAGGTCGAAATTCAAAGAGCACAATGGCCGAATTCATCTGTCGTTTGGGGACGCCCGCGGGCGAGGTCGTGACGCGCACGGTCGAGGCCGTCGGCGTCGCGGAGGCGCGCGTGCGTCTCGAATCGGAAGGCTTCCGCGTCTTCTCGGTCACGCCGCCGAGGGCGGCGGGCGTCGCGGCGTTGACGCGCGGCGGAAAGTCGGGCGCGCGCGCGCCGCGTTTTTCGGCCGGCGACTTTCTGCTCTTCAACCAACAGCTCGCCGCGATTCTTCGCGCCGGCATCCCCATCCTTCAGGCCGTGACGATGCTCCGGAAACGCTCGCCATCGGGGCGTCTGCGCGCGGTGCTCGGCGACGTGGAGGATAAGATTCGCGGCGGCATGGCCTTGTCGGCGGCCTTCGCCGCGCAGGGGCCGATGTTCCCGCGCATCTACACGGCCTCCATCCTCGCGGGCGAACGCTCGGGCGCGCTCGACGACGTGCTCATCCGCTACGTCGCCTACGTCAGGCGCGGCGTCGAGGTGCGGCGCAAGATTCGCGGGGCGCTCGCCTACCCGCTCTTCCTGCTCGCCGCCTCGTTCGGCATGGTCGCGTTCCTGACCGTCTACGTCGTCCCGCGCATGTCGAGTCTGTTCGCGGGCTTCGGCAAGGAGTTGCCGGCGCTGACGCTCTTCGTCATCAGCATCTCCGGCTTCATCGCCGCCAACGCCTACTGGCTCGTCCCCACGGTCGTCGTCGGCGGGGCCGGACTTTACACTTGGACGCGCACGCCTTCGGGGCGTCTGTCCGTTGACCGCCTCCTGCTCAAGCTCCCCATCGCCGGGGCGCTTCTGCGCCAACTGTCGACGGCGCAGGTGACGCGCTCTCTGGCGACGCTTTTGGCGGGCGGCATCACGCTCGTCGAGTCTTGGGAGATTGCGGCCGAGGCGATTAC
>DASUNL010000444.1:0-2041 GCA_036277175.1 Pyrinomonadaceae bacterium
CTCCGGACTCCGGACTCGCTTCCTTCCAGTACTCGCGCCCCTCTAAGCCGTCGGGCAGGCAGCGCATCTCGCGCCGCGCGGCCGGGTCGTCGTGGACGTAGCGGTAGCCGCCGCCGTAGCCGACGCGCTTCATCAAGGGCGTCACGGCGTTGCGCAGGTGCAGCGGCACAGGCTCGCGCGAAGTCTCCGAGGCGTCTTCGGCCGCCGCCATGTAGGCGCGCTTGACGGCGTTCGACTTCGGCGCGCGCGCAAGATAAATCGTCGCCTGCGACAGAGGGTAGAGCGCCTCGGGCAGCCCGATGAGTTCGGTGATTTGCGCGGCGGCGGCCGCCTGCACGATGGCCTGCGGGTCGGCCAGCCCCACGTCTTCGGAGGCGAGGATGCAGAGACGGCGCGCGATGAAGATGGGGTCTGCGCCGCCCTCGATGAGACGCGCGAGCCAGTAGAGCGCGGCGTTCGCGTCCGAGTTGCGTAAGGATTTGATGAGCGCGGAGGCGAGGTTGTAGTGTTCCTCGCCGCCCTTGTCGTAGGCGTAACGCGCGCGGCCCAGAGACTCGGCAATCGTTTCCTCTGTGACGTGTCGTGTGCTCGCCTCGTCCGGGGCGGTCGCTTCGACGGCGGCTTCGAGCGCGGCGAGCGCGACGCGCGCGTCGCCCCCGGCCGCTCTTGAGAGACGCGCTATCAGCTCGTCATCGACTTGCGGATGCAACCCGGCGAGTCCGCGTTCCTCGTCTTCGAGCGCGCGGCGAATTATTAAAGCGACGTCCGCTTCGTCGAGCGGTTGGAGTGTGAGCACGCGGCTGCGCGAGAGCAGCGCGCCGATGACCTCGAAGGAAGGGTTCTCGGTCGTCGCCCCGATTAGCGTTACAGTGCCGTCCTCGACCGCCGGGAGACGCGCGTCCTGCTGCGCCTTGTTGGAGCGGTGTATCTCGTCGATGAAGAGAATCGTGCGGCGTCCGCGCTTTCGCAGCTCGCGCGCTTCGGCGATGGCCGCGCGCACGTCTTTGACGCCGGAGAAGACGGCCGAGAGTTGCACGAAGTGCGCGTCGGACTTTCGCGCGAGCAGGCGCGCGAGCGTGGTCTTGCCCGTGCCGGGGCCGCCCCAGAGGATGAGCGACGGGAGCGCGCCTTCGCCTTCGAGCAGGCGACGAAGGACGCGGCCCTCGCCGATGAGTTGCCGCTGCCCGACGAACTCCGCGAGGTCGCGCGGGCGCATGCGCTCGGCGAGCGGCGCGAATGCGCCCGCCGAGTCGGCGCGGTCTTCCTCCGGCTCGGCGAACAGGCTCTCTGTCGTGCGGCGCGGCATCGCTTTCGGACTCCTCTTTGGAGCGCGTGCTGAAGTGTTGGGCGGGGGCTTTACGTGACGAGATTAGCATAAATCTCGACTGGCGGGCGCGCACGCCTTCGCGCCGCGAACGGGCGAAAACTTGACAGCGGGCGTAGAATCTTGGACGGAACGAGCCTCGCAAGTTCTGCGTATAGTGAGACGTGCCGCCGCCCGCCGGAAGTCACGCCGAAGGCGAGACGAGCGACGGGGCCGCGCGGCAACGGTCAGAAAGGTTTTGTGAGGTGTAAAGAGATGAAAGAAGCAAAAGATGTGGTTCGCGTCGTCGGAATGATACTACTCGGACTGTTCGTCCTCGTCGTCGGCGTCCCGCTCGTCCTGACCGCCGCCGGCATCGTGCTCACAGGCATCGGTGCGATAATCTCGATTGCCATCATGCTCATCAAGCTCGGCGTCGTCCTCGCCGTCGGCTATCTAATCCTCGCCGGCATCCGCGCCATCATGCGTTAACACGCTCGGCGGGAAGCGGCGGCGCGCTTGCTTGTCTGAACATTAAAGGCAAGCGCGCCGTCGCTTCTCGACGCGCGAACCGCACGCCGCTCCGCACTCCACTCGAAGCCGCCGCCGACTGTCCACGTCCGCCCGCCTCCTTCTTTAACTTACTCTTCAACCACCCGCTCGCAGCATCCGCCGCCCTTCCGTCCGCGAAGTAAAAAGTGATGACAACGCGGGGGGAATTGTGCATACTGCGGCCTC
>DASUNL010000445.1:0-12363 GCA_036277175.1 Pyrinomonadaceae bacterium
CCACGAGAAAGAAGGCGGACGCCGCGATCAGACAACCCCAGTCCGTCTGGTGAAGACGCTTGTACTTGTTGATGAGCTTGAACACCGCTTGCTCGCCCCCTCTTTTCGTTTGGGGCGATTGTAGCGGCGCGCGCCCCGTCACATCAGTACGGGGGCGGACGCAAGAGCGCGCGTCGGGCGCAAGGCGGGGTCAGGAGTCGGCGCGGCGCGCGTCGGCGCTCGCGTAGTGTTGTTGCTCGGCCTGCGTGTGCGGGCGGGGCGGGCGCGGGAGCTGTTTGAGTTGTTCGAGGTCGAGTCGGTCGGAGCGGGTCGTGTCGGCTTTGAGTAGCGTCTGCATCTTACGGAGCGCGTGCTCGTTCTCGCGCGGGTCGTTCGAGGCGACGCAGTCCTCGGGGATGACTAGATGAAAGTCGCGCATGTAGGCGTCGTTGGCCGTAAAGAGGACGCAGATGTCGCCGGTGAGGCCCGTCAGGATGAGCGTCTTGACTTGCAGGTAGTCGAGCAGGATGTCGAGCGTCGTCGAGAAGAAGCCGGAGTGCTTGGGCTTAAGCACGAAGTAGTCGTCCTCTTCGGGGCGCAGCTTCTCGGCGAGGGGGCGGCCCAAGGTGTCGTCATCGATGCAGTGGGAGAGGATTTTGTTAAAGTCCGACTGCCACTTGCCGAAGTTGTCGTTGACGTAGATGACGGGGACGCCCGCCTCCTTGCAGCGTCGCTTAAGGGCGGCGAGCCGCTCGGCCATCGGCAAGGCGTGTTCGAGTAGCTCGCGCCCGCTGTCGAACTCCAAGTCGTTAATCACGTCGATGAGTAACAGCGCGACCTCGGCCTTGTCCGGCACGTTGCCGTGCAGGTCTTCGTTCTTCGCGGGCATTCGTGAACTCCCTCGGCGGTTCGTGAACTTGTTTTGAAGGGGGAGGGAAATTATGCCCCGGCCGCTCTGGCGCGGGCAAGAAGGTTGTGAGCGCGGGGGCCGGGTAGCCGCGGCCCCCGCGCTCGTCCGGATGGTGGCGGGAGGATGATGAACGGAAGCGGATGTGACGGGAGTTGTGCCGTCTCTTAAAGTCTTCTGTGTCCGTTGGCCTTTCCGTCTTCCGTCCTTCACCCCTGAGTTGGCGGGCTTTGCGGAAGGCGGGCGCGTGGCGAGGCCGCGCCGCGCCTCCCGTGGCATATCAAGTTGGGTGGAGTGTTAATTTTGATATGCCAAGCTGTTGACCTCCTGCCTGCGCCACGCCGCCAAGAGCGCGCCCATCAGGAGGAAGGCTACGAGGTGGTAGCCGTTATTGATGAGATAGAGTCCGAGCGGCCGCGACTCGAAAAGGACGCTCGACAGGTTCGTCGTCAGGACGAAGCCGACGCAGGCGAGAAGCGCGACGCGCACGCCGTCGAGCGCCGAGCGCGCCCCGACAGCGCGGACGAAGTAGGCGAGCACGTAGGCCGTCACGAGCGACGTGACGAACGCCGCGCCGAGTTCGCGCGCGTGGCTTTCCGCTTCGATGCGCGCCATGTCTTCGGGCGTCCAGCGCATCAGGCGGACGAACGGCGCGGTAAACATCGCGTACCACGCGCCGCCCAAAATCCAGTAGAGGACGGCCGCGACTATGACGGCCAAGTGGTTAATCTTCGTCATCGGGATTCACTCCTTTGAGTTGACGAGGGGGCGTCGGCCCGCGCGGCGTTGCGCGTGATGTTGAAGTAGAGGGCCGCGCCCCACGCGGCGGCGAACAGAAGTCCGAGCGCGAGGACGAGGGAGAGACGGATTTTCACGTTGGCGCTCCTTTGCCGGAGAAGGGGAGGAGGCCCGTCGTCTGGGCCTCCCCGCTTGAGAACTATCACGCGAGGTGTGCGCTTCGCTCGGCACGGGCCGCCGAGCATTGGGGGCGTCTCTTTTAGGAACTCGCGCCCGTGAGCTTGATGAGCGAGATGCTGGCCCCCGTCGGGTCGGTGATGACCGTGAAGCGGCCGACGTTGGGGATGTCCATCGGGGGCACGCGGATTTGGCCGCCCAACCCCTCGACGCGCGCGGCCGCCGCGTCGACGTCGTCGACGGCGACGTAGGACATCCAGTGCGAGGGCACGTCGTCGCCTCCGCCGCACTCGGCGGTCGCTTGGTAGATGCCGCCGATGTGCTGCCCGCCGACGACTATCTCGGTGTAGGGCATGTCGGTCGAATTCGACTCCTTGAGCTGCCAGCCGAGTAGCTCCGAGTAGAACGTCTTGGCGGCCGCCGCGTCCTTCGTGTTCAGTTCGTTCCAGCAGAAAATGCCGTGCTGCGGGATGTTGTGCTCAGGCATCGCAAGAAACTCCTTCGTGTAAGTGTCGGACTTAGGGAAAAAGAAAGGTGAGTCTCCCTCACAAAGTAGACTCACCTTTCAACCCGCCCCTTGCTCGTTCGTTTGCGAGGGCCTGCTTGTGTTCCTTCTTAAACTTGCTCGGCTCTTAAGTTCGCGCCGTTAGTGCGCGGCGAGCCATTCACTGAAAATCCTTGCTTCCTCTGTCTTACCGCTCCAACGGGCGCGGTTTTTTCCGGTGAGCGCGATGACCATCGCCTGATGCTGTCCGGCGCGGTCGCCGAGGCGCTCGAAGTAGTTGTAGAGCCGGTCGATGCGCTCGACCGATTCGCGCGCGGCCTCGACCGAGCGGAAACTGAGGACGTTGCGGAAGAAGCGCGTGTAGACGTTCTGCTCCGCTCCCGTCGTCGTGTAGAGGTCGAAGTAGCCGGTCAGGTGTCCGGCCGTCTGCAAGACCTGCGCGACGTAAGACGGGCGCGCCTTCACTTTGCGAACAATCTCCGCGACGTCGGTCGTGCCCGACTCGTAGAGGTCGAGAATCTGATCCTTCTTCGAGAAGGGAAGCTCGATGCGCTCTTCCGCCCCGATGGTCGCGGCGCGCTTCTGAACTTCGGGCTCGTCCGCGTATTCGAGTTCGAGCGAGAGCGGGCGCGCGTCGTGCTCCTTGATAAGCTCTTCGGTCGTCATTTCCTTAAAACCTCCTTGCCTCTTGAGCTTCGGGCCGGGAAGCGTTGAGCAGTCGGACTCGGTTCGCCCTACTGCTCAACGCCTGCCACTTGCGCCCGTTAGCTCGCGCGACGCATGCCGCCCGCCGCCTCGGCCTGCAAGCCCTTGAGGTGGTCGATGAAGCTCGACGCGGCGCGCTTCGACAACTCCTCGGTGCGGCAGCGGAGCGCCGTCTGGCACTCCTCCTCGACGTCGACGCCGGCCTCACGCGCCAGCGCGCGAATCATGCCGAGCTGCTTCGGCGTGACGAGATCGGCCATCGACTTCGCCAGAGGGTCGCGCGGGAACTCGCCCGTCTGCGGCCCAGCGCCGCGCTCCTCAATCACGTCCGACTCGCGCTGGTACAGCTCGCGCGCGATGCCGAACTTGATGGCCGCGCGTTTCAAAGCGTCGTGCTCGGCCTTCTTGATGCCGGTCTCGTTGTCGGCCGTGCCAGTGCCTACGCCCTCGCGCGTCACGCCGTCAATCGTGATGGCGCAGGTGACCGCGACCATGTCGCCGATCTGGACGATGCCGCGAACGGAGTGCGACCAAGTCGGGGCGACGCGGTCGAGCAAATCGGCCACGGTGTGCCACTCGACGTACTCGACCATGTGGCGGTTGCCGTTGCGGTCAGTCCAGCCCTCGCGCGTCTTGACGAACTTCGGGTCGATGGGCTGACGCAGGACGCGCAGAGTGTTGGTGAAGGCCATCGGGACGACCGTCGCGGCCGACTCCGAAGCCTCGTGCTCCTCTGCGGTCAGAAATTCGTTATCCTGTTCAGTAGCGTTAGCGGTTGCTCTCTTAGCCATTTCGTGTTGCTCCTCTTCTGTCTCGTGTGTCGCGAGCGAACCCGTCTGCAAGCTTGCATCCTCTTCGGCCTTCGCCGCTTTGGGCGCTTCTTCGTTGACGGAATCGTTCTGCTCCCGTACAAAGCGCGGCGCGCGGCGCGCGGGCGACTTCAAGGTCGCACTGGCCGCCTCGTCGAGCTTCTCGGATGCGTCTTTGTCTACGTTGTTGGGCGTCTCCGCCTGCTTCACTTCGGCCGCCGCCCCCACGGGGCTTTGCGGCCTCTTCGCGGGCTGCTTGGTGACAGCCTCGGAACTCTTGTTCAGAAGCGAGTGTTTGACGGCGAGGATGTGCTCGCAGCGGAAGGTTGGCTCCTGCGAGACTCGCTCCTCGAATTCGAGGCACGAGCAGCGGACGCGGCCCGCCTCGTCGCGCCACACCTCATAGCTCTGGCGCTTGCCGCGCAAGGTGGGGGTCGTGACGCGGAAGCGGTCGCCCTCGCGGTTGACGAGGCCCATCGCGGCGATGCCCTGCGCGCGCTTGTCGCGCATAATCGCTTTTTTGTCGAGTACGGCTGCCACCGCCTTATCTCCTCCCGAAACCTTCTAACTCGCTTCTTCCAAACTCCACTCTCAGGCCGCGCGCTCGACGGGCACTTCCGTCAGACGCTCTGCCTGTCTCTGCTCGGACTGTGCGGCGGCCGCTTCGCGCTCGCGCAGGATGCGCTCCAAATCGACGATGCGCGCCTCCAACTCCTCGACCCGCCGGCCCTGCCGGTGGACGGTCTTAAACAGGCTGTCGAATGTCTCCCAGATGTGCTCGCTCACCGTGCCTCGCCCGTCCTTTCCCACAGTCGCGACCCCTTGCTGTCGGGCCGCTCTGTTTCATACGTGAAACAGTGTACCACGGGTTCCCGGTTGTTGCAAGCATAAAACAAAGTCTTGCGCGAGGGATTTAACTTGTGTTATGTTCGGGGTGGAAGGCGAGCCGGCGCTCGGCATTTAGTGCTGCGCGAACGCCTCGAAGGAGACCACGAAAATGGCAGATAACGCGAAAAGTCTAGTAAATACGGTGGAATTGGGGCGCGCCATCAGGCGCAAGCGCGAGGAGGCGGGCCTGAGTCTGAGGGACGTCGCGGACGAGACGGGGGTTTCGGCCTCGACGCTTTCGCGCATCGAGAACGGCACGGGCAAGCCCGACGCCGACAACATCGCGCGTCTCACGAACTGGCTCAACATGCCGATGGAGCGCGTGATGGGCACGCGCGTCGCCGACGGCGAGGAGTCGGCCGTCGTCTACTTCCCGCACGAGGCGACGCCCGACATCGTCGAGGCGCACCTGAGAGCCGACCGCAACCTGACGCCCGAGACGGCCAAGGCCCTCTCCGAGCTCTTCCGCGTCGCCTACACGCAGTTCTCCGCCCCCGGCTCGGACTCGCGCGGCCGCAAAAACCGTAAGTAGGCGAAGCGAACTCCCCGTTTGAAGTTTTTAAAGGCGCTCAGCTCAGGCGGGTTGAGCGCCTTTTCGTTTATCTAATTACCCACTCCTCGCTTTGGGCCGGAACGACGGAGGTTAATCCGGCGGCTATCTGAAACTCCCGAATCAGATGTGAACCTGTAAAGGAGAGAACATGATTGGCAAAGCGAAACCTATCCCCGAAGGCTTTCACAGCGTGACGCCTTACCTGTGCGTCAGCGACGCGGCGCGCGCCATAGAGTTCTACAAGGAGGCGTTCGGCGCGACCGAAATCATGCGGATGGAAGCGCCCGGCGGGAAAATCGGGCACGCCGAAGTCAAAATCGGCGACTGCATCGTCATGCTCGCCGACGAGTTCCCCGAAATCAACTTCCGCAGCCCGCAGACGCTCGGCGGCCCTTCGTCTCATTTCATGGTTTACGTCGAGGACGTGGACGCGCAGGTCGAACGGGCGGTGGCGGCGGGCGCGAAGCTGACGCGGCCCGTCAAGGATGAGTTCTACGGCGACCGCACCGGGTGCGTCGAAGACCCCTTCGGCCACGCTTGGTACATCGCCACGCACGTCGAAGACCTCGCGCCCGAAGAGATTAAGAGACGCGGCGACGCGGAGCTGGCGAAATACGCCGAAGCGGCAAGCACGACCAGCTGAGCGATGTTGATTTAAGTCTGCGACGGCGGGCGGGTCACTTCCTCATCGCCCGCCCGTCGTCACAGTCTCCGTGTGATGAAACGGCCCGCCGGACAGGTTATAATTCCCGACAATGGAAGAGCAGGTTCTACCGCCGAGTTTTAAGGGGAGACAGTACGAGGTGCGCGCGATGGGCTTGCGCGACTTCGCGGGTTTGCGCCGCGACGACGAGCCGCTCGACCCGTTCGAGTTGGCCTACTTCGCGAAGCTGATGGTGGTCGACTTCGAGCAGATTGATGGGCTTTCGGAGGAGACGCGCGAGCACCTTCTGGGGGCGGGGACGGACGCTTGGTCGGGCGGGACTTGCTCGCGGCCTCTGCCGAACGGCTGGCGGCTCGTCATCCTCAACCCGCGTCACGGACGCTCGCGCAACAACGCCACCTTGATGGAGGAGGTCTGCCACGTCTTCCTCGGACACAAGGCCAACCGCCTCTCCATCGTCGCGCAGAACAAGCAGGGCAAGACGGTCGCGCGCGACTACAACGACGCCGACGAGGAGGCGGCCTACGCCGTCGGCGCGGCGGCGCTCGTCCCCTACTCGGGCCTGCGCCGGTTGGTGCGTCGCGGCAAGACCTCCATCGAAATCGCGCGTCACTACAACGTCAGCCGCGAGCTGGTCGAATACCGCATGAAGGTCTCGCGACTTTGGGCCGACTACCGCGCGCGTCACCCCGAGGAGGACGCCGCGCGCGCCGCGCGACGCAACGGCTTCGCCGCGCGGGCCGCGACGGCCGCCGCCGCGCGCGACGAAGAAGTGCCCGTCCCCTTCAAAGACTAAATGGCGCGCACGTCGCTTCGCGCGCGCGAGTTCCGTTTCCAGATGAGTCCGAAGAGCGAGATGCCGCGTGAGGACTTGCGACGCTTGCGCGACCGCGTCAAGCGTCGCATAGACTATCGCTCCTTCTACCTGCGCTACTGTCCCGAGGCGCGACAGACGGGCGCGCGCCTCCACGCCTTCTGCCCCCTCCCCTCGCACGCGCACAGCGGCAAGGGCAACCCGAGTCTCTCCGTCGACGTGCAACAGGGACTCTTCAACTGCTTCTCGCGCGGCGAGGGAGGCGACGCCTTCACCTTCTACGAGCTGATGCACGGCGTCGGCTTCTCGCGCGCCGTCAGAGAGATGGCGCGCGAACTCGGCATCACGGAGAAGGGCGGGGGCGGCGTCGCGTCGCGTTCGCCCGCGCTCGACGCCGCTCCCGACGCGGACGCGCCCGACTTCGAGACCTTCGCGGCGCTCGACGCCGAGCGCATGCGCGCCGTCTGCGAGAAGTTTCTGGAGGTCTGTCGCGCCGAAGACCAGCTCGAAGGCTTGAACTATCTCACGCGGCGCGGCATCGACTCGCGCACGGTCAGGAGCGCGGGCGTCACATACTTCCCGCGCCGCGCCTACCGGCGCGTGATGCGCCGCATGCGCGACTCTTTCGCCGTCGAAGAGTTGCAGCGCGCCGGACTCTTCAACCGCCGCGCGCACCTGACGTTCTACCGACACCGCCTGCTCTTCCCGTTCATGGTCGAAGGGCGCGCGCGTTACTTACAGGCGCGGACGACGGCCGCCGGCGTCGAGCCGCGCTGGCACAACATGCGCGGCGGCGTCCCCTCGCTCTACAACGCCGACGCGCTCGACGCGCTCGCGACCGGCTCAATCGTCTACCTCGTCGAAGGCTTCACCGACACTTTGACGTTGTTGACGCACGGCTTCGCGGCCGTCGGCCTCGTCGGCGCGGGCGGACTCAAAGAAGAATGGCTCGCGCCCTTGGGTCGCTTCCGCGTCGTCGCCGCGCTCGACCCGGACGCGGCCGGCCGTCGAGCGGCGGCGCGCTACGAAGAACTCTTCGCCGCGCGCGGCCTGCGCCTCGCGTCGGTCACGCTTCCCGCCGACGTCAACGAGTTCTTCCGTCAGCACCCCTCGGCCTCGCTCGAACTCACGCTCCTGACCGAGAGGGAGTTGGAAGACCGTAAACAGTAGCCAGTCGCCGGCATCGTCTTAACTACCGGCGACTGTCTACTGACTAGCGGCCACTAATTCTTTATAATCCAGTCATGCCAGATAAGCTGAGAACGGCGGGGGCGGCCGGGTTGAGTGTGGAGAACAAGCTGCGCCTGCTGCTCGACATCACGAAGAAGATTAGCCGCTCGCTCAACTTGCAGGAGGTGCTCGTCCTCGTGATGGACACGCTCGACTCGCTCCTCCCTTACGACGCCGCGGGCATCTACATCATCAAGCGCGACGAGACGCGCAACCAGCACGCCTCGCAGGCGGACGGCGACGGCGCGGGCGTCCACACCTCCGAGCAGCCGACCGTGTTCCACGCCGAGGCCATGCGCGGCTACGACATCGAGGAGATGATGGAGCTGCGCCTGAAGGCGGGGCAGGGCATCATCGGCCACGTCGTCCAATCGGGCGAGGCCGTCATCGTGCCCGACGTCCGCAAAGACCCGCGCTACGTCAACGCGCGCAAGCAGACGCGCTCCGAACTGACCGCGCCGATTATCACGAACGACGAAGTCATCGGCGTCTTCGACCTCGAAAGCGACCAACTCGACGCCTACACGGAGGACGACCGTCAGGTCTTAATGCTTCTGGCCTCGCAGGTCGCCATCATCATCGAGAAGGCGATGCTCCACGAGCAGCTCGTCGAGAAGAAGCGGCTCGAAGCGCAGCTCGAAGTCGCGCGCCACGTCCAACTCTCTCTACTCCCGCCGCGCGACCCCGACCTCGAAGGCTTCGACATCTCGGCCTACAACTTCTCGACCGAGGAGGTGTCGGGCGACTACTACGACTTCGTCAACGTCTACGACGACCACTTGGGTCTCGCCATCGCCGACGTGTCGGGCAAGGGCGTACCGGCCGCGCTCCTGATGTCTTTCCTGCGCGCGAGTTTGCGCGCCGCCATCCACATCGGCTACGCGCCGAACGTCTCGCTGGCGAAGATTAATTATCTGCTGTGGGAGAGCATCGAGGACAACCAGTTCGTGACGGCCTTCTACGGCGTGCTCGACTCGACGAACAGGACGCTGGCCTACGCCAACGCCGGCCACAACCCGCCGCTGCTGCTCGACGCGGACGGCACGGCCCGCTTCATCGAGCGCGGCGGACTCCCGCTCGGCATGTTCCGCGACGCGCGCTACTACGAGTACTACTTGCAGGTCGAGCCGGGCCAGTTGCTCGTGCTCTACACGGACGGGGTGACGGAGGCGGCCAACGCGGCGGGCGAGGAGTACGGGCGCGAGCGTCTTGAGCGGGTCGTGCGCGAGGGGCGCGACCGAAGCGCGCGCGCCCTCATCGACTTCCTCTACGCCGACGTTCTTGCTTGGACGGGTGGGCGCGGCGCGGACGACGACGTGACCTTCGTCGTGATTAAAGCTCTCTAAACGAATAGCCACAGAGGCACAGAGACACAGAGCAAATAAGGAACAAAGAGAACGTAAAAGGGAGAGTTGAAAGGTCAACTCTCCCTTTTACGTTCTGTCCTTTTTGATTGTCTCTGTGCCTCTGTGGCTAACTTCAGTGCGCCGTCAGCGAGCAGTGTGCGTGGTCGCCGCCCGGCGCGAGCGGCGCGCGGTACTTGCCGTATTCAAAGGCGGCGTCGGCGTCAGAGAATGCGTAAACGTCGAAGCCGTAGGCGTCCAAGTATGCGGCCATGTCGTCGGCCGAGCGCAGGAAGATCGCGGGAGAGTAGCCGAGTTCGGCGCGGATTTCCAGCAGGCGTTCGACCATCTCCAACGGCGCGAACACGCGCACGGGGTCTCTGTAAGTCGCCATCCTGTAAAGCGCCTCCTTCCCGAAAGATCGCGTCTCGCGCGGCGACGACCGAAATTTATAAAAACCTCTCGGCGCGAAGCCGCGCCTATCATCCTCTCTGATGTACGACAAACTCGGCGCGGTTGTTTGCCCGCGCCGTTTCTTTTCCGTCGCCGAAGCGTGTCGGAAGCTTTACCGTCGCGCTCGCCGTGCGCTACATTGAAAAGGGCGCGGCCCACCACCCCGACGCCGCGCGCACCCCCTCGAAGTCTTAAAAGGAAATCCTCATCGTATGGACATCGCGCAAACGCCGCCGCCGTCCGCCACACCTCAGCCGGGCGCGACGACCGCCCCGCCGCTCAACTTCACCGACGTGCTCCAGCGCATGCTGGCCGTCTCGGACAAAATCAGCGACCTCATCTTCTCGCCGGGCCGCGCGCCGCAGGTCGAGTTCATGGGCAAGCTTCAGCCGGTCGCCATCCCCGGCCTCGAAAAACTCCTGCCCGCGCACACCGCGTCGCTCGCCAAGCTCATCATCGGCAACCAGCAGACGGCCGCCGAGAGCCTCGAAAAGTACGGGACGGCCGACCTCTCGTTTAGCGCCTCGGGCCTCGCGCGCTTCCGCGTCAACATCTTCAAGCAGCGCGGCACGCACGCCATCGTGATGCGCGTCATCCCGCCGCGCCCGCCGCGCTGGGGCGACTTCAACCTGCCGGAGGTGCTCCGCGACATCGTCGAGCTGAAGAACGGACTCGTCCTCGTCACCGGCCCGACGGGGTCGGGCAAGTCTTCGACACTCGCCGCCATCATCGACCTCATCAACGAGGCGAAGTCTTACCACATCATCACCATCGAAGACCCCATCGAGTTTCTCCACCCGCACAAAAGCTCGACCATCCACCAGCGCGAGCTTCATTCGGACACGCCCGATTTCGCGCGCGCCCTGCGCGCGGCCCTGCGCCAAGCGCCGAAGGTCATCCTCGTCGGCGAGATGCGCGACCGCGAAACCATCGAGGTCGCGCTCGAAGCGGCCGAGACGGGCCACCTCGTGCTCTCGACCCTGCACACGATTGACGCTTCTAAAACCGTCGACCGCATCATCGGCGTCTTCCCGAAGAACGAGGAGCACGTCATCCGCGCGCGCCTCGCGCAAGTCTTCCGCTTCATCGTCTCGCAGCGACTTCTGCCGCGCGCCGACGGGGGCGGGCGCGTCGCCGCCGTCGAGATTCTGAAGGCGACGGCGCGCACGCGCGACTACATGGAGCGCGGCGAATCCGACGGGCGCACGCTCATCGACGCGATGGAGCAGGGCGAGCTCGAAGGGATGCAGGGCTTCGACGCGGTCATCGAAAAGATGATTCGCGATGGCGTGGTCAACCGCGACGAGGCGATTCACTACGCCACGAATCAGGGCAACCTCCTTTTGCGCCTCGCGGACTTCGGCGGCGAGACGCCCGCGAAAAAGTCTGAACAGACACAGTCCGGCTCGATGCTCGACATGATAGAGTGAGGCGCATGCACAGCCCCCGCGCCTTCGCCGCCCGGCCTCCGCGCGCCGATGCTTTTACACGTCCGCCGAGCCTTTCGCGGCAACCGGACGCCCGGCGCAGTGGCATCCAAACGGACATGTTTCAACGACGACTGCCCCTGCTCGCCTTCTGCCTCCAACTGGCCCTGCTGTCGTCGCCGCTCCACGCCACGGCCGCGCCGACGCCGACTCAATCTCCGCAGACTCAGACGGACGACGGACGACAGCGCCTCTCTCTGCCTTCGAGCGGCGACGTGCGCGTCGAGAACTACCGTGGCGGCGTAGAGCTTGAGGTCTGGGGCGAGGACTTCGTCGCGGTCTCCACGGTCGGCGGCGAGAGCGCGACGGCGGCCAGCGCGCCTGTCGGGAGCAACCGTCGCGGCGGCCGCAGACGCGCGCCCGCGCGCGCGAAGCAGCCCGTCGAGGTCTCAAGGAGCGAGAGCCTTCTCTCAATCGTCGTCGCACGCGCCGCGCGCGCCGACGCGACGCCCGTCGAGTTGAAAGTCTCCCTGCCCGCGTCGTCGCGCGTTAAAGTCTTCACGTCCGACGGCCCTGTCATCGCGCGCGGGCTTCCCGCGTCGCTCGCGGCGCAGACCGTCTCCGGCGACATACGCCTCGACCTGCCCGTGAACGCGGACGCAGACCTGACCGCCCACTCGCTCAACGGCTCGGTCATCTTCTCCGAAACGCGGAACAGTGCGCGCCCACGCGAAGTCGTGCGCCGGAAGTTCGAGACGCGACTCGGCGCGGGCACGCGCGCGGCGCGTCTCTTCTCGGGGCGCGGGCGCATCAGCGTCGGCGTCCGCGAAGAGAGCGCCGACGACGAGACAGCCGCGCCGCGCGAAGAGACGCGACGGCCGCGCCCACTCGAAGGCGAGCTGACGGCCGACACGCCGCGCGGCACGCGCCCGCCGCCGCCGCAACCCTCGCCGACGCCCGAGGAGGTCGGCGAGGACGAGGTGGTGCGCGTCGAGTCAGACCTCGTGACGGTCAGCTTTAGCGTCGTCAACCGCGACACGAATCGCGGCGTCGTCGGCCTCGCGCGCGAAGACTTCCGCCTCTACGAGGACGGCGTCGAGCAGCAGCTCGAACACTTCGAGGCTTCGGACGCGCCCTTCGACCTGATGCTTTTAATCGACCTGTCGGGCTC